>CALBTA010000211.1 GCA_937967755.1 uncultured Planctomycetaceae bacterium
TTTGGTGGTATAGAATTGAACAGGGGGACAAGGAGGTAACGGAGGGTGTTCTGTAGGTCGGGTTTGTAACCCGACCAGGACGTGCCTTAGATTGAAAGCTTCACGTTACTCATGGACGGGATAAAATCCCGTCCTACTTACCTCCTGTTCAAATCCCATTCATCAACGTTCAATTTTCAACTGCCCAACTTCGGCCCGGTCCCACGGGAAGGGTGTGGTGACGACGACCGGCTTGGTGGTTACTTTTTCGCCGAGAATCCCTTCGAAGACGCTGCCGTAAACCGTTTCGATCTTTTTCATCGAGTGGGCCGACATCAACATGTGTGCCCGCCCTTGGTTGCCCAGGCCCCAACGCCTGCCGCGGCGGTCTTCCAACAGTGCCACGCCGCAGGCTTCGTTGGCGGCTTTCGCGGCGTCCATATCAGCGGCGAATGCGCGCTGCGCCGCTTCGGGAATGCTGACATCCGGCCCGTCAATCGGCGGCGGCGGAAGCACCGGGGCCAGCGGCTTGCCCGTGGGGTCTTTGTAGGTCAACGCCCCGTCGTCATCGGGCGCGTCGAACTTCGCGACGGCGACAACCATGCCGTGTTCCCGCTTGAGCCGCTGTGCATGGGCCTGTCGGAAGAATGCCTTGATGGAAGTCTTGTTCTTCTCATGTTCGTCGATGGCTTCTTTAGCGGTTTCGACGACCCACTTCGCTTCCTTCAACAGCGTGGGGGCATTCACCGGACCGGGAATCACATGCAGCACACGCCCGTCTTGAGCGCAGAAATACGACGCCACATTGCCGCCTTGTTTCTGCCGGTTGACAATCAGAAACGTGCCCACCTTTTGAAATGCAGAGATGAAATGTTCGTTCAGATACTCGCCAACCTGCGGGTCCGCCAGGGCGTTCACACGGAGCGCCTCGGCGTTGTTTCACGTAAAGTCGGAATCTTCGAAATGCCCAGAAACGTGCAGGATGAACAGCAGTTTCTCTTCGGCGACCGCTTGCCGGGCCGCGGCCGCGGTCGAGGTGGCGAACACGACCGAAGTTCCATATTCACCGCAATCTGCCTCGTCAGGAGCGGGTTTTTCGACCTCGTCGGCCGTTGCGATTCGCCCAAAGCCGAGGGAAACGACGGCGAGAAATAACGCGCACAGAACAGGGGAAATCTTCATCCGATTCGCCTCCACGAGTAGGGTTTTCGACACGCAAAAGGCCGTCGAAAAGTGAGACGAACCGCTGCAGCGGGAAGTTCCCAAGAAAAGTAGATCGGCAGTCCCTGACGATCAGAAGTGGAGTTTCGCCGGAACTCCATCTGGGTTCCGATTTATGAATTCTGACTGCCCTCACCCCGGCCCTCTCCCAGAGGGAGAGGGAGAGCTACACAATCACGCTCGTCAAATTCACGAACGCGGGGTGATTGCGGATGGGGTTGAAGTCGGGTTCGGTGCCGACCATGTCGCGGTAGCAGGCGTCCAGATCGAAGGCTTCCGTCAGAAAGCTGACCGCCAACTGGACATTTCCCGCCAGGCTCCAATAGCAAGCCAGGTTGTAATACAGAATTGCCTCGGTGGGATCGACCGTCAGGGCTTCTTCGAGCGCTTCGATGGCCAGGTCCAACTGATCGCTGCGCTTGTAACACCAGGCCAGCGCCAAATGCACGTGGATGTTGGCGTTGTTCTCTTGGCGGGCGCTTTCCAGCGGGGCGATTGCGTCCCGCCACCTGCCCATCGTGCGAAGGGCTTCGCCTTCGAGGTACATCGCCTCGAAAGCATCGCCGCCAAATTCGCGGGCGGCTTTGATTTGGGCAATCGCCCGGCGGGCAAGTTGATCGCGGACTTCATCCAGCAGCTTGAAGTCCTCGCCCAGCGCGGTCGCCAGCTCGAGGTAGCCCTCGGCCTCGCGAAGCCTTTGCTGCCGGTGATTGCGATCGTATCGTGCCACGGGAAATCCCCTTCGAACATGGCTGGGGCATCCGGTGTCGAAAGGCCCTTATCTACATTGTACATCGGCACCGCGTTCCGCCCAACCAGAAACCGAAGTTCCTCAACGTAAAGGTAGACGCCGCTTGCACTAACGAGAAAAATTTATCCTTGACGATTGTTCCGGCCGTGCGTAGCGGTGTGAATTTCCCGGCGGTTGTTTCTTACCTGGAAACACATCGTTGGCGTACAGGTCGCAGCGTCAGCATCAGCCAGCGCCGATGGTTGTGATGGACCCCAAAGTGGGCTATTTTCAAGGGTTGGCGACCCTTCCCACCTGCGCCCCACTTTCAACCCGCCTATCATTCTTCTGCCAAGTGCCGAGGACCAGAATACTCGAATCGGAAAGAAAGCACGCCCGATGACAACTGCCGTGACGTTGCCCCCTGAAGTTGAAACCGCTGCCGCTGCCGCTCGCGACAAGTTGAACGAGCAAACGCAGAAGACGGTGCATTGGCACTTCAGCGACGACACCGGTTGCCCATTTTGGTTGGAGAAGAAGGCCGAGTTGAACTTCGATCCGCTGACCGAAGTGAAGTCGTTCGACGATTTGAAGAAGTTCCCCGAATTTGAAGATGAATGGCTCCGCGGCGGGCCGATCGGGCGGTGGGTTCCCCAGGGCCATGCGGGCAAGCCGGTCTATGTCTTCGAGACGGGCGGCACGACGGGCATTCCCAAAAGCCGGATGGTGATTGAAGACCATTGGAAAGATTACGAACTGTTCAGCGACACCTTGCCGGATGAGTATTTTCCCAAGGGTGCAAATTGGCTGATGCTCGGACCCAGCGGCCCGCGGCGGTTGCGGCTGGCGGTCGAACATTTGGCCCAGCACCGGGGGGGAATTTGTTTATGCATCGATCTTGATCCGGGCTGGGTGGTGCAGCTGATCAAGAAAGGGTGGATGGAACACCTTGAAGAATACAAAAAACATTGCATCGATCAGGCGATCACAATTCTGACCGCCGGCCACGATGTGAAG
>CALBTA010000212.1 GCA_937967755.1 uncultured Planctomycetaceae bacterium
CGCTGTAGCCCTTGGCCTGGTACTCCTTTGCCTCGTCGGTGATGTTGTGCATCTTCCAATCGGGCGCGGCGTACCACACGGTGCCGGTGGCGATATCCATCTTGCCATCGCGGTTGAAATCAGCGACCGCGACCCCTTCGCCGCGGAAGGCCGAATCGAGTTGGGCCTTCTTAAACTCGATCTTCGCTTCTTCGGCAACCAGGGCGGAAGAAGATAACATCGCAACTAACAACAGCAGTAAAACGCGCGCAGAAGTATTCATCGAATGTTCCCCGGTTGGTTGAATGACCACCAGCGAACATTATGGTCAGATCGCCTCGCGCTGTTCAATCGCCGGCGTCAACACGTAGTTCGGGCACTCTTGCCCGAGCGGGCATTGCCGCGGGCAAGAGTGCCCAGGCTGCAATGGCACCGGACAAGAGCGCTTAGTCCAGTTCAAACTCAAGCTCCAGTTCCACGGGCTCCTTGGGCTGGATTTCCAACTCGGGAACTTCCTCGATCGGGTCGAGTGGGATCGGCGCGAAATCGGGAAGCGCTTCTTCCTCTCGAACGTCTTCGATTTCTCGAATGTCCTCGAGGGGTTCTTCCTCTCGCGCTTCCCCATGATCGTGGCCGTGATCACCATGAGCATGCTCGCGGGCGAAATCGGCTTCCACGGCCGCCGCGCCATAGCGCCCGTGCCGGCGGCGGCGATCGCCGATGCGGAAGCGATCGGTCCTCGTCGGGTTGCCGTCGGCCCGGTCGAACAGGTTTCGCAGCGTTGCGGCGTCGATGCCTTTGGACAGGTACTGCACTGACCCATCGGTGAAGCCGGCGATGAAGCCTTCCTTGTGTTGCCCGACGAGGTTCTTCTGCGGGGCATCGGGATCAAATTCGAAGTCACCCGGTTTCGTCCAATCAACGGCCAGCGCGTCACTGCCCTCGACGGTCATGATCGTATTCGAGGTTCCGTCTATGACCTGGGCGATTCGTACGCGTTCTAACTTCTCCCCGTGCTTGACGCCTGAGATCACACTTCGCTCACCCCGCACACCCAGGTAAACGGTCTTCCCCGCGCCGGCTTTGCTGGTGGGCGAGCGGTAAATTTCCGGCATCTTGGCGATCAGCGCGCGGTTGTGCTCGCTATCACACGGCTCGTCCAGTTTGAACTCTTCGTACAGCTCCCTGTGTTCAATATACGGCAAGATGTGAACGCGCCACGACAGCAGCGGCTTGCCGTCCTCGTCTACCGAATAGGCCGCAGGGAAGCGGGCATGGGTATCGTGGTAGTTGTGCAGCGCGATGCCGATCATCCGCATGTTGTTAGTCGTCTGCATCCGACGGGCGGAGATGCGGGCTTCCTTGATGCTCGGGGCGTACATCCCCAGCATCAGCGGCGTCGCCACGCCGGTAATTCCGCCCGGCAGGCTCTGGCGGCTTTCCATCGTAATGCCGTCGCGGTCGCGGGCGATGGTCAGCAGCCCGGGGTTCAAATGCTTTGATAGCGCCCCGACCGACGGCAGCAGCGAAATATCGAAGTCGGTGTCGACGCGCATCTCACGCGCCATCATCTGCCCAAACATCGGCACCAACGGGTAA
>CALBTA010000213.1 GCA_937967755.1 uncultured Planctomycetaceae bacterium
CTTCCAAGCCTACAATCTTAGAGGTTGGCGCGCCCGCCAAGCTTGGACCACCTCACGCCGCGTCCGTAGGAAAGTGAGACCGGTTGGCTTCAGGAATAAGTGAGAACTCTAATCTTCGCTAATCTTCACTAGTTATATTAGCGTCGATTAGCGAAGATTAGCGTTCCTAGATACAAAGTGTACGACGAAGAAGTACAACTGCGTCCTACAGACTAATGACAGGAGAACATTATGAACTTACGAGCCGCCGGAAATACGATTGCATTGGTCACGCTGTTTTCCTGGGCCGCCATCGCCGAGGAGGCGAAGCCGAAGAGTCTGTTCAACGGCGAAGACCTCTCCGGTTGGCATGCCGATATTCCGCAGCTTGATAAGAATCCCGAAGGCAAAAGTGCTTTTACCGTGCGGGACGGCAACCTCGTCAGCCTCGGCCGGCCGGGCGGGCATTTGATCACTGATGACGCCTACGAGAATTACCGTTTGGAAGTCGAATACCGCTTCGCGGCAAAGCCGGGAAACTGCGGCGTGCTGGTTCACGCTTCCAAGCCGCGGGCGCTTTACAAGATGTTCCCCAAGTCAATCGAAGTGCAGATGAACCATCAGCACGCCGGCGACTTCTGGTGCATTGTCGAGGATATCACCGTCCCGAATATGGTCGAGCGCCGCGGACCCAAAGAAAAATGGGGAATCACCGAAGGCAAGGCCCGCCGAATTCTGAACTTGACCGACGGGAGCGAGAAGCCCGTCGGCGAGTGGAATTCAATGCGTATCGAATGCGTCGGCGACGAGGTGAAGGTTTGGGTCAACGGCGATCTGGTCAACCATGGCAGCGATTGCACTGCCAGCAAAGGGCAAATTGCGATTCAAGCCGAGGGATCGGAGGTGGAATTCCGCAAGCTGGAACTAACACCGATTACTGAGTTGACTGAGTAGAAGATTAACGACTTCTGCTACCCCTGCTTCCGGGACGGAGTACTAACCCGTCCTACAGGTTGGGTTATTCAACGATCGCCGGTGGCGCCGCGCCAGTTGTGCTAGCGGTGCCAGAAAAGCGGAAGAATTCGGGTGCGCTGAATGCAATCGTCTTGAGCATTCCCCTGGTTGCTGCCGAAGTTACTCAATGTGACACATAGTTGCCCAATTGGATGATCGCCATGCGCCTCGTGACAAGGCCGCGTTCAACCGGGTGGGTATTGGCGGCGGCCGTGAGGCCGACAGGTTTTCCAAGGAGGGTATCTGATGAAATTCGCGTTTACTAAGCTGATGCTGGGAGCGGCGGTCATGTTGGTCGCCACCTGTTCTTACGCCCAAGAGCAATTCCAATTTGCGTCGCACACGATGTTTGCGCAGTTGGAACAAGAAGTGCAACACACCAACGGCGAACTGAGCGAAATCAAAGCTCGCCTCGCCTCGCTCGAATCGGGCGACATGGCCATGATGCAAAAGCCAGCCTACGGCGGCGATTGCTGCTGCGACTGCTGGTGCAACCCGTGCTGCGGTTGGACCGGTTCGGCGGAAGTTGTCTGGCTGCGTGCCCACGATTCGGAACCCGATAGCCCATCGGGAACCCGCTTGGAGCATGGTTCGCGCTTCACGCTTGCCCACATGGACGATTGCGGCCGTAGCTGGCGCGTGCGTTACTTCGAGTACAACGATCCAAGCTGGGACATTCCAGGCTCGCTGAACTTGGAAATGTGGGACTTTGAGTACGCCGCCCGCTTCCAGTTGGGCTGCAACTGGCGTGGTGAAATCGCCGCCGGCTTGCGTTACGCTGACGCCCGCGACGACGTCAACAACGATTACGAAGACACCATCGGCCCAGTGGTTTCTGTGGAAGTCCGCAACGAACTGTGGTGCGACGTAGACATCTTCGCCCTGTACCGCCGTTCGCAACAGTTCGGTGACGAGGTCACTAACGACACTCACGGCACTTTCGGGATCACCGAAATCCAAGTCGGTGCTGAAGTCACCCGCTGCGTGGCTGGCCAAGACCTGTTCGTCCGCACCTTCATCGAAGCCCAAGAGTGGGCGGGTATCGAAGACGGCGATTCGGAAGACCTCGGCCTGATCGGCTTCGGCTTCGCCATCGGCCTGGCCCGATAGCTAAAGTAGGACGGGTTAGAAACCCGCCTACGGAGCGATGTTGAATCAGGACGGGTTACCAACCCGTCCTACACGAAAGAGAAAACCGAAAACCGGCATGCCATCGCGGCGTGCCGGTTTTTTATTTGCGAGTTTTCTTCCGCTTAGTGCGGCGTTTGCCTTTGGAGCCGTCGCCGTTGGTCTCTTCCGGTTTGTTAAGCATGTTGCTGACCATGGCGACCAACGAGTTTTCTTTCAACTCGGCCTTGGTCTTCGGCTTCGCTTTGGGCTTTTCCTTCTTTTCCGCCTTGCCGTCGTCATCCTTGGCCGGAATAGGCCCGCCTTTGGGTTTCGGCTTGGGGAGCAGTTTTCGTTCAGCGATGCTCCACAGAGCCGAGACGATGAAGTACAAGCACAACCCGCTGGGCACTTTGAAGAACAAGAAGCCCATGAAGACCATCATGTACTTCATCATGCTTTGTTGCATCCGCTGTTGATCGTCGGTCGGCGGGGGCGTGAACAGCTTCTGTTGCACAATAAACAACGCGATCGTCACCAGCGGCAAGATGTTGAAGTACGGCCCGAGAAAACCATTCTCTGCCGCGAGGAATGCGGGCATGAAGGAATCCCACCGAAAAAGCATGTCCGGCCCCGCCAGGTTGGAACACCATTTCAGCCCGGGGATCAGCGACTCCTGCCGCAGCTCAATCGACGTGCTGAGCGCCTTGTACAGGCCAAAGAAAATCGGCAACTGTAAGAACATCATCCAACACCCGCCCAGCGGGTGATAGTTGTGGCGGCGGAACAACTCTTGCTGGGCCTTCGCCCGGGCTTCCATGTCCTTATGCTTTTCGGCGATGGCCTTCATCTCAGGGGCCAATTCCTGCATTTTGGCCGCGTTCTGGGCTTGCTTGCGGCCGATTGGCAGCACGGCCAGGCGAACGAGAACGGTTAGCAGGATGATGGCGATGCCGTAGTTGCGAACGACCAGCTGGATGTAGTGCAATATGACCAACAGAATCTTCGCGATCGCCCCGAAGAAGCTCCAACCGAATACGATGGTGTCTTCCAGTTCATACGGCTGCAGAACGAGGGGATCCTTAGGCCCGATGAACACCGTGTACTGCTGCTCGAAACTGCCGCCTGCGGGGATGCTTTTACCGTCGGTCATCACACGAAACGAAACGCCCATCGTGGACTTCCACTTCTTGTGGCGCTCGCTCGTCGAAATCGCTTCGCCGAATTTGAAGCGGTATTTCTCAGGCGAATAGCCGGCAGCTGTTTCATCCGGAATCATCACCGCCGCGAAGTACTGCGTATCAACCCCAACGTAACGCGTGACCGGGTTTTGGCCAAAATCGTCGGGCGTGAAGAGCGCTGTGGTTTCTTCCTCTTCGGCGTGGTCGTAGATGACTGGCAAGCGGTGCAACTTGTTCTTGCCATCAACCTCGCGGTAGACCACGTCTCGCGCACCCGCACCACCCCAATCGGGCGTGCCCTTCCGCACATACCAGAATCCTTCCAGCGGTAAGCCGGTCGGCCCGCGCTGCTCGAGCGCGACATTGGTCGACTCCTCGCCGAGATTTTGCACCTCGACATTCATCGTCACGTGGTAAGCTGGGTTGTGGGTATCGTCCTGCTCATCGATCTTTGCCAGACGAAACCGCTTGGTGATCTTCAAAGGTTGCGCATTGGCCAGGTCCTTCAAATCGGCCTCATCCAGCGTGAGCGAAAACGCTACCTCATCCGGCTTCGCCTCGTCGT
>CALBTA010000214.1 GCA_937967755.1 uncultured Planctomycetaceae bacterium
GTGCTCGGAGTTTTTGCCGGTACTGAGCATCTCGCTGCCGGCTTTCAAAGGGATCGTAAGGTGGCTTTGGCTCAGCCGGAACTGCTTCACCTAATACGACTACTGCAAAAACACCCACGAAAAAACAGATGACGACTCGCTTCATGTCTTGAACCCCCGCGCTGTGATGGCGACCGCTAGAACCGCTTACGTCGTTATAGCGAATCTCGCAATCGAAAGTATCCTTGCCCTCACGTCCCTCTAGTGCAATCACCATGCCAGCACAACAGAATAAAAGCACAAGTCTTTATTCGGAAAAGACTTACATCAAACACGGCGAATTCGCCGACTTCGTTAGCATTGAGAAAACGTCATCATAACGACATCTTCTGATGTCTTATCGACATCCATCGCCAGCCATCGCATTCACACGTGGCAGACAAATAAACGACTACGGATTGGTTCCGATGGGGCAGCCCACGCGATATGCTGAGGCAGTTTATCCTGCTCTTAGATACGGACCCACCCAATCATGCCTCTCTCCCAATTCCGAAGTTGCGTTTTCCTCCTCGTCGCCCTCACGTCGTCGATCACTCTTGCGGAAAACTGGCCAGCTTGGCGTGGGCCTCGGGGTGATGGGTCAAGCATTGAGAAGGCTGTTCCGACACATTGGGACGCAACCAAGGGCGACAACATCATCTGGAAGGTCCCCATCGCCGGCAAAGGTCATTCCTCACCCATTGTTTGGGAAGATCGCATCTTCGTGGCAACTTGCCTGACGGATCAAGTTCCGCCTGCGCGTGAATTGCTCTGCCTGGATCGGAAAACAGGTGAGACGATTTGGCAAACGAATGTTTTGGGAGCTCCGCTGGAGACGAAGCACGGGCTCAATAGCTATGCATCGGGAACACCGACGACGGACGGCATACACGTTTTCGTGACGTTCTTAGAGGTTGGCACCAAAACCATTGAGGCCCGAAACGTCGGGCGGCCTCGCCCTGTGACTCCCGGCGAAATTGTTGTGGCAGCTTATGACTTCGACGGAAACCAGAAATGGATTGTTCGCCCCGGTGGTTTCGTCAGCGTGCATGGCTTCTGCAGCAGCCCCGTGTTGTTTGAGGACCTGGTGATCGTCAACGGCGATCACGATGGCGATTCGTACATCGCCGCGCTCAACAAGAGCAACGGCAAGCCCGTGTGGAAAATTCCGCGCGAGAACAAAACGCGCAGTTACGCCACACCGATCATTCGCAAAATCGAAGGGCGAACGCAAATGATTCTGGCCGGCGACAAGTGCGTCGCCAGTTACGACCCCCGGACCGGCGAGCGGCATTGGATCATCGACGGGCCGACCGAACAGTTCGTCGCCTCGCTGGTCTACAACGGCGAGTTGCTGTTCATGACCTGTGGCTTCCCCGAGCGGCACATGCTGGCGATCGACCCGACCGGCGAAGGAGACGTGACCGACACGCACATCCGCTGGCGAACAACCAAAGCCGCCGGGTATGTCCCCTCGCCCGTGGCCGTGGGGAATTACTTCCTGAACGTCTCAGACAACGGCATCGCCACTTGCTTCGACGCGGCCAGCGGCAAGCCGCACTGGGTCGAGCGGATCGGTCCGCACTTCAGTGCGTCGGCAGTCCATGCCGGCGGGCTGGCATATTTTCTGGCAGACAAAGGGACGACGACAATCATCCGCCCTGGCGACAAGCTCGACGTGGTCGCCGTAAACGAATTGGGCGAACACACCTACGCCTCGCCGGCGATCAGCGATGGGCAGATATTCTTGCGCGGGGAGAAACATTTGTATTGCATTGGCGAAAAGCGGTGAGAGTTCCCGCTTTGAGGCTCATGTAAAGCGGGCGCTCTCACCCGTCGGTGGCGGTCAACGCTGCGCACCTACTGCCACCGAACCTCACCTTTGTATTTGATCGACTGCAGAAGTTCTTCCGCGAGCCGCCTGGCCCTTTCCTTATCGCGGGTGTGCACCAAGAACAGCACGCCCTGCTTTTCGCTCTGTACAATCGCCCGCACGCCGTGGCGGTTGAGCACGCGCGTGATCCGGTCAGCTGGGTAACTCTTCTCGCCGGGTAGGTAAACCAGTTCGACATACGGATCGGTTTGTTCGGCGACCGCTTCGGATTGATCGGAAAGATCTTTCCCAGTGACGGTCCAAGTGTAGTTGCGGTGACGGGCCGGCTGGCCGGGGCTTTCGTTGGCCCACACCTGAATCCAGTACTTGCCCGGGCGAACCGGTACGCCGCTCCACTGCCCCGTTTCGTAGTTCATCACCATGTTGTTGGGGTATCTAAACTGCGACTCGTTCCGCTGCGAATACGGCACGAGGTCGCCGGCGAGCAGCCAGCGGGCCGCGTCGCCGTCGGCCTGAAATTTAACGCTATACTCCTTCCCGGTTTCGGCAGGCGGCAGGGCTTCGCCCTCGGGCGCGATGATCGCCGGCGCGCTTTCGCCGGAAAAGAAATGGGCTTCGGCAATCGTACTATCCCTTCGCCCGTCGCCGCTGGCCACGGCGCGAATCAGGCAGTCGCCATCGATCGTCAGCGGCCCGGTGTACTTCCGCCACTTTTCATGTTCACCTTCGGCAACCGGCGGATACAACTCGAACCACTGTTTACCCTTCTGCGGCTTGAGAGGCACGACTTGAAAGCGAATCTCGGCGTCGTCGCTCGGCATCACGAAGCTGACGGTCTGCTCACCTTGAAAGATGCGCCAAGCGGGTTGAATCTCGGGCATCGGCGTGCGGGGGTTGTCGACCAGTTCGTGCTGGAAGAACTCGTGGATCCGCTCGATCGCATCGATCCGCCGCTGACCATCGGCTGAGATCGCTTCGGCCTTGTTGCTGCCATCCTTCTGGATCGACGAGAAGAGCGGCGGCACGTGAACCTTGCGGCCCTTCAAGCTGGCGTGTGTCATCACCGTTTGGGAGTAGTCGAACTTGCCGGTGTCGATCGCCGCTTGCTCGTTCTCACGCGGCTGATAACCTTGGCCAACCCACTGGTTGCATGCCGGGCTGTTGCCGCTGCCGAACTGCGTGCGAAAGCTGAAATCGTAACTGATCGCAGCGAACCGCCCATACACGCCGGGATAAGCAGGGCTGGGGTTGGCCATCGGGCGAGCGAAGGTTTCGTGGTAATCGTCGTCTTCCTTGCGCCACCCGCGCTGCCATAGTTCGCCAGCGTGGATGCTCTGCTGATGATTGAGCAAGTACAAGTCGCCGCTTCCGTGTCCGGCCGAACTGATCAGCCAACCGCCGGCGGAAAGTCCGATCGCCCCAAACCGAGAGGGATCGGCCTTGTACTTTTCCGCATGAACGCGCATGAAACGGGCGGCGTCGGCGTAGTCCCAAAAAACTTGTGGGAACATGCCGCGCGGCCGCATGATGTAGTTGAAGTTAACGCAGACGTACCCGCGATCAGCGAAGTAGCTGACGATTTCGCGGTAGACCCTTTGGCTCTTGTCGCCGCCACCCCAGCCACCCCCGTGCACGACGAACAGCACCGGATGGCGATCCTCATCGTCGTCCGGCACAGTGATATCCATCACCATCTGCCCATCACGATCGGGCGACGCGCCGCCGGAATACCGCCAGGCGGGAAGGTATTTGACATCCTTGTGTTCGACGGCAAAAGCGGCGTTGCCAACTGCCAGGCACAACGCGGCGATCCAAAATCTCTTGAGGGCAAACCCGAATGCTTCCGAGGGCTTCATCTACAACCTCTGGATGGGTGAACATTGTGTGATTGCGTCACGTGGCACCGATCCATTGTAAGTGGAAGCAACCGAATCTACATCAGCGTGCCCATCGAAGGCGCAGCGGACCAGGGCCTTTTGACTACAATAGTGCGGAACAACGAGTCTCCGTCAGGCACTGGTAAACCTTACGTGACAGCTACTTCCCAACCAACTCGAACGATCTTCGCCGTCTTGCTTGGCTCGCTGGTCTTGCTGCTGCTCGGGCGGTCGGCTGGGGCCCAGCGGTACGAGGTTCAACTGCGCGACGGCCAAGTTGTTCGCGGAGATCGGCTTTCGCTCGCGTCCGATCGCAATGTACCGACGCTGGAACGCAAACCGCTGCTGGACGAGAAGAACCCGGCCCGGGTGTTGCGCGACACGATGCCCGCATCCCCGCTTACGACAGCTTTTGCGGACGGAGAAGGCCGCGCCGCGAAGGTGATCGAGATGGCGGGCGGCGATCGTTTGATCGGCAATTTGCATGAAGTAGTTCCAGGCGATAACGGCGCTCCGTCGCCCGGCCACCTGGTGGTGACCGCATCGGGTCACAACGGCAAAGTTCGTGTGCGGCTGGACTGGGTGCGGCGCATCTTTCCGCGGCGTCAAGACGCCGTGCGCGTCGAATCCGGTCAGCTTCGCCGCAGCGATGGCCGCGTGCTGGCGGGCCGTTCGCTGCGCTGGTATCCCGGCGGGCTTCGCGTGTTGACCAACGACGGCATCCAGGACGTTCCCATCGGCGACATCGCCGAACTGCACTTGCCCGATGGTGCCCCGCAACTTCCCTTGCCCGGCGCGGCGTTTGTCGCCGGCGAAGGGCCAACCGTTGTGCGCACGGTGACCGCCGATGGTCAGGTGTTTACCTTTCCGCGCGGCATGCTCGAAGAGTACTCGCCCGGCCGCGTGGTGCGGCGGAAGCAGAACTACACAGCGCTGACCGCGCTGGCCACCCGGCCGCCTTGGTCGCTTGATACGGTCGTACTAGCGGCTGAAGAAGTCGCGTGGCAAATATACCTTAACGCCGACGAAGCCCCCCTTTCGCTGTTGCCCGTTGTGGAAGAGCAGCAGCATTCCGCAGTGCACCATCTGCGTTGGCTGCGCAACCGGAATGTCCACGGGTCGCCTTTGCAAATTGGTGACGCTTCGTGTGAGTTGGGCGTCGGCATGCATTCGCACTCGCGCGTGACCTTCGCATTGCCCGCCGGCTCGAACGCGTTCACAACGCGCGTCGGCCTCGATCGCCGCGCTGGCACGGGCGGGTGCGTTCACTGCCGTATCTATCGGGACGAAGAAACTTCGCCCCTTTGGGAACGTAAGTTTCTGCGCGGAAGCGACGGCGCGCAAGAAGTTGGGCCTTTGAATATCGAAGGTGCGCAGCATCTCACGCTGGAAGTCGACTTCGCCGACGAAGGCCGGCCGCAAGGGAGCGATCCGCTCGATGTCCGTGATTGGGTCAATTGGATGATGCCTACCGTCCGCGTCGATCCGTCGAAACTCCGCCAGCAACAGTACCTTTGGGACCTCGCCCCCGAGATCGCCGGCTGGTCTGTCACCGACGAGCTGCTGGCTGAGCTGACCCTCAGCCCGCACTACTACGAAAAGACAAACACCTGGTGCATGGCCCTTTCGGCCGATCAGCAACCGCTGGTGCTGTCGCGCGATATGCATGTCAACCTCACCAACGCCTGGCTGCCCATCGCCGCCGCGGCTGCCGACATGCCTGGTTCGCTGCACACCATCGGCGTCATTGCCAACGTCGAGGAAATTGGGCCGACGATGAACGGGCGGATTAAAACGCAAGACAAAGGGCGGTTCAACGACCGCATCCATATTCTCCACCGCGTCGCCGATCAGAACGCGCAACTGCAATTGGTCGTCGAGTCCGCCGATTCCGCGCGGCGCGGCATGAAGGGCGTTTCGTTCCTGCCGCTGCAACTGCAACCGCTGATCGTCAACTTGCCAGCCGACGGCCAGCCAATTGTTCCCGATGTTCCGCTGACGTCCCTGCAACCGATCTCGGCGCAGTGCCACGGCCAGCCGATTACCCTGCGGCGCGGCATGGTGGACGAGCGGGTGAAATTGAACGTTCGCGGTTGGCACTTTGACGAAGGCTTCGGGGTACCTACTGGTAGCGAAGTGACTTACAAGTTGGACCCGGGCTGGAAAAAGTTCGTCGCGGTCATCGGGTTGGCGAACGGGTGGAAAGGAGCCGGGCCGTACCAGGTGTTCGTTGATGATGAGTTGATTTGGACCAGCGACGACGACTTCACCCGCAATGACCAGGGCGAGCAGATCGAAGTTCCGTTGCCGGCTTCGGGAGAGACGATCACGCTAAAACTGCTGGGGACCGAAAGCGCGGGCGCTTGGGCGTGCGCGGGGTTCATAAAGGGCGAGCGCTGATGAACGACCGAACACCCGCAGAGACTTTGGCGGCCGTTTCGTACCGTTGCGTCTGCGGCGAGTCGTTCGCCCTGCTCCCCGGCGAACACGACGCCCGCTGCCCCAACTGCGACCGCCATTACGCGGCCGAAGCCTTCCAGCGCGCCGCCGCAGAGACGCTGAGCATGAGTGCCGCCGACGGCATCGCCCTGCGCGCCAGCCCGCTGGCAGAAGCGGCCGAGGCGACAGGCGACGGGGATGAGGGTTCGCGTGTCGGCGAGCAGATCGATCACTTCCGCATCGTTAGTTTGTTGGGACGGGGCGGGATGGGTGATGTCTACAAAGCGGTCGATGAATCGTTGCAGCGTTACGTCGCTTTGAAGGTCATCAGCACGGTCGGCGATTCGTCGCAAGGCAGTACCCGGGCGGGCAAAATCGTTGAGGAAGCCCGCGCTCAAGCCCGCGTTAGCCACCCCAACGTCGTGCATATTTACTACGTCGGCCGCGACGAGAATTCGCCGTTCTTCGCGATGGAACTGATCGAAGGCGAGACGCTGGCCGAGCAAGTTGAAAAGCAGCCGCTGACTTTCGCCGAGGTTGTCTCCGTTGCTTTGCAAGTGGTCGACGCGCTGGAGCAGGCCGCCGCGTTCGACATCGTCCACGGCGACATCAAACCCAGCAATATCCTCATGGCCCGTTCGCAAGGCGGCGCTGCCGACGTGGTGAAACTTTCTGACTTCGGGCTGGCCCAGCGCATCTCGCAAGCGGACGAGCAATCGCACAGCATTACCGGCACGCCTGATTACCTTTCGCCCGAAGCCGCCCGCGGCGAGCCGTTGAAGCAGCAGAGCGACATGTACTCGCTGGGCGTGATGTTATTTCAGTTGACGTTCGGACGGTTGCCTTACCCGGGCGACACGACTTCGTTGGTGGAAAAATTGGAGTTACACAAGTCCGCGCCGGTCGAATTCCCCGACCCGTGGCCCGCCCGCATCCCCGAACCCTGGCGCGATTTGTTGCAGCGGCTGATGGCCAAGGAAGCGGGCGACCGCTTCGCCAACTACGACCAGTTGCGGCGGGAACTGCGCAAGCTGCAACCGATCGCGCTGCCTAAAGCCGGCTGGATGCCGCGAGGCGTCGCGTGGATCGTTGATTTGGGTTTGGCGTTGACGGTTTATGTGTTCACCTTTGTTGTTATGCACGCTGGAACGGCTGCCTTTGAAATGAACGAAGGCATGCCGCGGCTTTCTTGGCTTCAGTTTTTGATCGCGGTCGCTTCGTTGACGGTTCCAGCCGCTGCCACAGGTCTACAAGCCCTGTGGGGCACAACGCCGGGCAAGAAAATGTTTCAACTGCGGATGGTCACCGACTACGGTCTGCAGCCGCCTGCGCGCATCCTAGCCGTCCGCGGACTGTTTCAATTCATGCCGCTGACGCTGATGATCGTCAGCGGCATCCTCTCGATGATGGGTTTGCCGTTGTTTGTGTTATTTGTCGTGGGCACTGGAATGTTATTCCTCACGCTCGACACGGCGATGGCCCTCTTCCACCCTGGGGGCCGCAGCCTGCACGACTGGGCCTTGCACACGCAGGTGGTGCTCGACGCGCCGCAGTCGTAACGCCCGTTTCCTTTGCTCCGCGTTTCGAGGTTATTCACCGCACGACCGGGGCAAACTAAGTTGATCACGAGTCCCTTTGCATTCGGAAGCATGGTCGATCCAAAACGCCAGCACGCTATGTATTAGAGCTGTAGACGCAGTCAGCGCAATTCTAGCGCCTGCCCCGTCGTCGAACTTCGCTGGCGGCGCGGGGCGATGCCTAATACCAGCCGGTTGGTTTTTCGCCGCGGGCCATGCTGATTGTGCAACGGGCGTGCTGCAAAACCTGCAATGTTGTGCAACAGAAGGTCGGTCGTCAGGGTCCCGTTTCTTGTTGCAGAACCTCATGCATTCTTGCAACACGGCTGTTGCAAAACTCTGTGGGAGGCGACTCTCGTCGGCGACCGTAGTAGCGGGGGC
>CALBTA010000215.1 GCA_937967755.1 uncultured Planctomycetaceae bacterium
CCGGGGCTGCCGGGCTATGAAAACTCGCTCTGCGGAGAGTACGACTTGGAGCGTGCGAAGGAGTTGCTCGCCGAAGCGGGTTACGCCGGCGGCAACGGTATTCGCAAGCTGGAAGTTCTGTACAACACCAGCGAAGGGCACCGCGACATCGCCGAAGTGATTCAGCAGCAGTGGAAAAAACTCGGCATCGACGTGCAGTTGAAGAACATGGACTGGAACGTCTACCTGCAATTTGTCGAGCAGAAGAAATACGATATCGCCCGGGCAGGTTGGATTGGCGACTATGCCGACCCCAATACATTCCTCGACATGTTCATCACCGATAGCCCCAACAACCAAACCGGGTGGAGCAACGAGTTCTACGATGAACTGATCAAGCAGTCGAAGAGCGAGAACGACCCGTCCAGGCGAATGGCCCTGTTCCACGACGCCGAAGCAATACTCATGAACAACTGGGAAGATGTTGGCGACGAGCAACTTCGGGCCGACCTACGGCAACTGCGCGAAGACGACGCGACCGCCGGCGGGCTTCCGGTCGTTCCGATCTATTCATACGTGTCGATCAACATGGTTCGCCCTTACGTGAAAGGCGCCGGCCCATACCGAGAGTACGATACGGGCTTCTTCGGCAACATCCAAGACATTCACCCTTTGCACGTCATGCGGATCGATCAAGACGAAAAGCAGCGCGTGTTAGAAGCGAAGGGGTTGCGGTGAATCTACTGTGGTTCGTGCTGAAACGGCTCGGCTGGATGGTGCTCACGCTGTGGATCATCTTTACGATTAGCTTCGTGGTCATCCGCATTGTGCCCGGCAGCCCGTTCGCTTCCGAGCGCGGTTTCCCCGACGAGATTCTGCAAAACCTGGAGGCTCGGTACGGGTTGGACAAACCGATGCACGAGCAGTACGTGAATGACCTGTTCCAGATTGTTTTCAATGGTGATTTAGGTGCCAGTTGGTCGCGTCAGGACTACACCGTGACCGAAGTTGTCGCCGAAGGGTTTCCCATATCCGCATCGCTGGGAATCTTGGCGCTGATCTTCGCGTTGTCGCTTGGCCTGACGGCGGGTGTGATCGGGGCGTTGGGCCGGCGCAGTTGGCTGGATGTCTCGCTGATGGCGGCGGCCACGTTGGGCATTGCCGTGCCGAACTTTGTGCTGGCCGGGCTGGCGATCATTCTGTTCGTCTTCATGTTCCACCTGTTCCCGGCGGCAGGTTGGGGAACACTTCGGCAAATCGTGTTGCCGGCGTTGTGCCTAGGCGCTCCGTTCGCCGCTTACATCGCCCGGCTTACGCGGACCAGCATGCTGGAAGTGCTTGGGCAAGATTACATTCGGACGGCCTACGCCAAGGGGCTGGTGCGCCGCAACGTCGTCGTCCGCCACGCCATGCGCGGTGCGATCTTGCCAGTGGTCTCTTACCTTGGCCCGGCGATCGCGGGCATTTTGACCGGCTCGCTGGTGCTGGAACAAATCTTCGCCCTACCCGGCATGGGAACGCACTTCATCCAAGCCGCGCTGGTCCGAGACGGCGCCTTAGCAATGGGCATGGTGTTGGTCTACACCACGCTGCTCTACACGATGAATATGTTGGTCGATATCTCGTATAGCGTGATCGATCCCCGGGTGCGGTTGGAGTGATGGATCGACGTTACAAAAGGGCGCAATGGGTTTTGAACAGAATGGGCACGAAGATCGCGAAGGATGGAATAGAAGATTGTTTGTGTTGGTGGAGAGTTGTGTTAGCTGAATGACTTTCAAAGAGTTTTGAACTTCGTTTCACCCTTTCCTGATTTCTTCGCGCCCTTAGCGATCTTCTGTTCAATCTGTTAATGTAAGAATGTCGAGTACGCCCCCACATGCCGAGCATTACGAACGCCTGCTGGCTGAGGCTGCGCAGGTGAAGGGCTCTTCGTTGTGGAAAGACGCCTGGCGTCGGCTGCGGCGGAATTGGGTGGCGATGTTGGCGCTCAGCTACCTCGCGGTCCTTGGGTTGTTGGCATTCTTCACGCCGCTGCTGCCGCTACAATCGCCGATCAAGCAAGACCTACAGCACCGCCAGTTTCTTCGGCCGCATTGGTCGCCGCAGCAGGTCTTCAATGAGGAACAACTGCGCGACTTTCCGGAAGAATCGCAACGGGTCGGACTGAATTTGCACGAGCAGCTCGGCAGCGAACAGTACACCAACAGGGTCAAAGAACTGTGGAACAACCCCGGCCCGCTCACGCGATTGCTGATCCGCACGCGGGTTGCGATCTTCGGCGACTACTGCATTCCATCGCTGGCGGGAACCGATCACCTCGGCCGCGACGTGCTGTCGCGCGTTTTTTGGGGAGCGCGGGTGTCGCTAATCGTTGGCATCGTGGCGACGCTCGTCTCGCTGGTGATCGGCGTCAGCTACGGGGCGACCGCCGGCTACATCGGCGGCTGGGTCGACAACGCCATGATGCGGGTGGTCGATATCCTCTACAGCATCCCGTTCATTTTCATCGTGATCTTCATCATCACGTTGCTCAATGACGAAGAGGTGAAGAAGAACCTGCCGTTCAACAAGATCACGATGTTCTACATCATCATCGGGGCCATTTATTGGCTGACCATGTCGCGCGTTGTGCGGGGGCAAGTGATTTCGCTGAAGAACGACCAGTTCATCGAAGCGGCCCGCACCATCGGCGCTTCGCGGCTGCGAATCATCTTCATCCATCTGATCCCCAACGTCCTCAGCATCGTCATTGTTTACCTTACGTTGACGATTCCCGCAGTGATGCTCTTCGAGGCGTTTCTCTCGTTCCTCGGCTTGGGGGTCGATCCGCCCGATGTCTCCTGGGGCTTGCTGGCCAACGAAGGGGCGAAGGTTCTCGCACCCAGCGACGAAAACATCTGGAACGCCACGATCTTCTGGTGGATCGTCGTCTTCCCCGGCCTGGCGCTCGCCCTCACGCTGTTCGCCCTGAATTTCCTAGGGGATGGGCTAAGAGATGCGCTCGATCCTCGGATGAAGAATAAGTAGTTGACATCCCTACGGCTGAAACCGCTCCGCCAATTCCAACGACCGGCGGGCCGCTTCGTGGCGGCCTAAACGGCGTTGGGCGAGGGCGCGTCGGGAGTAGGCGAGCTGGTCGCGGGGGTTGATTTGAATGGCCTCGTTTAAATCGTCGATGGCCCGTTGCCACTGGCCCAGGTGCATTAGCGAAAGTGCCCGATTTTGGTAGGCGATGGCGTAGCGGCGGTTTTCGCCGATGGCATCGGAGTACTCGCGAATCGCGTCGCGGTGTTCGCCCCGGGCGGCGTGAACCACGCCTAACCAAAACATCGGCCGCGGGTCGCCGGGGATCAGCCCAACCGCATGAAAATCAGCCGCCGCCAGATCGGCTTCGCCCAGGTAATACCACGCGATGCCACGGCGGATGCGGGCTTCGGCGTTTTCAGGCGACAAGCGGATGGCCTCGGTAAATGCCTCGACCGCCGATGAAAAATTGCCCAGCATCCGGTGGGCAACGCCGCTTTGGAAGTGGGCGACGGCAATGGTCGGGTCTTCCAGGATTACCGCCTCGCAGTCTTGCAGCGCCGCGTTGTAAAGCGCCGCACGCGCATCGGGTTCGGCAACTGAAGCCAGTTCAATCTGCGCGACCGCCCGGGTGAGTTGCGATTGCACTGGGTCGAACTCAACATCCGAAGGAGACGACGGTTCCTCGTCGTCGGCTTGCTGGTCGATCTCCATCGCTTCACTTAACTTGGCAACCGCTGTTTGCAGGTCGTCCCGTCGGTCGCCCTCGGCGTTTCGCGCGGCTGTCGCACGTTGTAGATGCAGCACCGCCAATGCGAAGTGCAGCGTCGCATCGCCGGCATCCAGCGTGGCCGCCTGGCCCAAATCTTCGATCGCCTCGTCCGTTTCGCCCAGATCAGCCCGGGCACGGCCGCGGTCGGCGAGCGCCTCGGCCAGCCCAGGGTTGATCGCGATCGCCCGATCCAATGCGCTGATCGCTTGCGTAATCGTCTGCCGGGCGGTCACTTCGCCGGCGGCGACTTGCTCGCCGGCGATCCGCAACAGCGCTCGCCCGCGTTGATGGGCGACATCGGCGCTCGCCGGAAACTGTTCGGCGGCACGGTTGAAATCGTCGAGCGCCCTTCGGTGCTCATCGGTGTTGAAGTATTCTTTACCCCGCTCCAGGTAAACGCTCGCCCGCTGCTGAGGATCCGACGCGAGCGCAATGGCCTTGGCGTACGACTTGATCGCCGGTGCCGAGTGGTTCATCGCCGCCGAAGCCCGGGCACGCCCGACGTATGCCGCGGTGAACGAAGGTTCCAGCGCAATCGCCCGGTTGAACTGCCGAATTGCACCTTGGGCATCGCCCTGTTCCAACAGCGTTCGCCCGCTCTCGAACGCCGCTAGCGCCGCCGGCTCCTCTTCGCCAGTGGCCTTCAACGCTCCTGGACCAGCACCCGCTGCCGGACCTACCGGCGGCATCGGCTCTTCAGGATCGGTGAACAACGGATCGTCAACCCCGCTAGGCTGCAGCGCAGAGAAGTCGTCAATTGAGTCGCCGAACGTCTCTTCCTGCGCCAAGCTCAGAACAGATGCGGAGCCTGTAGCGAATATAGTTCCAGCGATTAACCAACTAAACAACCAACTTCTCATGGCACTCCCACCGAAAGATCGATGATGGTAGAAACCTCCACTATAACACGGGGTGGGCTATGAATCCTGAGATTCCCACGGCGCGCACGGTGGCTGAGAAATCGCCCGGGGCTGGATCGAGTTTCCAGGTCAGACTAGCCAGGCCAGCGCGAATACTGGGATCGAAGACGAGACTGCGGAGAGCAGTTGTTCGTACCGCGATTGGCAGTGGGGGCAGTTTTTTAGATGGACGGCGACGTTCTCGGTTGTTTTCGCTTCTGTTTCCCCAGCGATGTAAGAGGGCAACAGTTCGGCGACTTGTGTGCAAGCCAATCCGCCGAAGCGGCCGCCCGGCGGCGGTTCGGGCGTAAACGTGCCGAGCGTGTAACCGCCGACTGCGATCAGCACCATTAGGGTCGCGGCAACGACAGCGACGCGGTCGATCACCTTACGGCGGCGCTGCGAAGTGCGCGCCTGCACCGTCTTGGTGAGTTCACCCTGGGGGCAGGGATCCCAATTCTCCGGTTCAGTCGACATGTTGGTAATTATCGTCTGCGCTGCGAAGTTGTTCTGTTAGCGGCCGTACATTATGCCCGCCAATCAGTGCGCCTCGTCTGCTGGCACAGCGTTGCGGGCGGTTAAATGCGGGGTGGTGATCGGTTGCTTTTCGGCGGGAATGGTCGGAGCGCTGCGGTCTACGCCGGCGGCCAGTTGATCAGGCTTCAGTAAGGTGATTTTCCGTCGCCCCACCGCGACCAGGTCTTCGGATTGCAGTTCCCCCAAGACGACCGTGACCGTTTCCCGCGTGCTGCCGATGACGTTCGCTAAATCTTGATGTGATAGCTTGATGCCCAATGCGATACCGTCGCCGGTCTGCTGGCCGTACTGCTCGGCCAGTTCCAGCAACAAATGCACCAGCCGCTGGCGGTTGGAAAGAAACAGCAAATTCTTCAGCCGCCGTTCGATCCGCCGCCGGCGAAGCCCAATCATCTTCGTGATGCCCAAAGTCAAGCCGGCGTGCGATTCCATCAACTGTTGGATCGTATCGCGCGGAATCATCACCACCGTGGAATTCTCCAGGGCTTCGGCGTACTCCTCACGATCGCCATCGTCGAGCATCGAAAGCTCGCCGAAGATCTCACCCGGCTCGATGAACGCCAGGATCGACTGCTTTCCATCCGGTGTAATGTGGCAAAGTTTGACCCGCCCCGACGCTAGCAAGAAAACGCTGGTTGATGCATCGGCGGGCAAATAGACAGGGCTCTTGCGGGGGAAATTGCGTGCCCGGCTGGCAATTTCGATCCGCCGCAGTTCGTCTGGCCCCAAACGATCCAGAAGAGGGCAGTTCTTTAGATACCACAACTTCTCAGACATCCGGCATCCTCGGCGGACGGTGGGCTAATTCAGCGGTTCGCGAACCTTTGAAGCTTCGCGAACGGGCGGCAGCGGATGACAGTTTTGATGCGTTGACGCCCGATTGGTTACGAACTGTCTGCCGAGGCAGTTCGGCGGTCGTCCCGTGCAATCAGCGATACATTGCTGGCAGCTACCTCGGACGATAAACCAATTCAAGCTACCCCCCTAGGACTCGAACCTAGAATGGCTGGACCAAAACCAGCAGTGTTACCATTACACCAAGGGGTAAACCGTTGAAGTCAGTAACGCGCTTTCGAGGCGCGGAGCTAACTTAGTGGGATTATTGAACTTTTAGGGATTGCTCGTCAAGGCGAAGGTGGCGGGATTTCGTGAACCACGGCAAATGACAGCTGTTCGAGTTCGATTGCCAAGTCGACTCCTTGGATATGGGCCGCCGAAGTTGTGGACAATGTAACGGGTGCAAAGTTCAGGATGCCGTCGATTCCGGCCTCGATCAGCTTCTCGGCAACCTCTGGGGCCGATTCGGTGGGAACGGTTACAACCGCCAGACGGATCGCCAACTCCTCCGCCTTCTTCGGCAAATCATCCAGCGGGAAGATATCGACGTTGCCGATCTTCTTGCCCACCTTCTCGGCATCGACATCAAACGCCGCCACCAGGTGAAACCCCTGATCGGCGAAGCCTTTGTAGCCAAGCAACGCCCGGCCCAGGTTGCCCGCCCCGATGAGGGCGACGGGCCATTGCCGGTCGGTCCCGAGAATGCGTTTGATTTCCTCGATCAGTTCTTCACACCGATACCCAATGCCCGGGTAGCCGAACTGCCCGAAATAGGCCAGATCCTTCCGGACCTGGGCATCGGTAAAACCCAGCAGCCGCCCGATTTGCGTCGAACTGGTGGTCGCCTTGCCGTCGCGAACCAGCCGCTGCAATTCGCGCAGGTACAGGCTCAATCGGCCGATCACAGCGCGCGGCACGCTGCTCATCGGAACTGGCTCGTTGGACTGCGGCATGAGCGGGAGAAGTTGGTCGTTTTGCGGGAATTTGATGAGTGCGCCCCAACTGTATCAAACTGGCTTGTCGGACCATATGCCCTTAACACGAGGTATTTGTGATTTACCCCGCAGAGGCATTAAAGAAGGCCCACTGCGCGGCAATCGCGCCGTGGGCCTTGGAAGTTTTGAAGCCGGAAATGGCTACTCGGTCAGGTGATCAACGTGGTTGATCCACACCTGGCCATCGACCTTGTTGTAGAGCCAACCATCCGACTCGGTTACGTCGTCGGCGAGGGGCGGATTGTTGGTGATTTCCGCCACCGTGTTGCTGCCGGTCAACGGGTTGATTGGCAGGCTTCCTACATAAGGACCGAACTCCAACGGGCCTTCGGCGCGGTTGGTTGTTCCCGCGGCATTCGTCTTGGTCAACAGTTCGGCCAAGTCGTCGCCGGGGACAGCACCGTTGTGCTCTTGCTGGTACAGGTCGATTTGCGAACGCAGGCAGTACAGGTTGAACTGTGCCCTGCTTTCGATCGACTGCCCTTGAGTCTCGGCGAAATGCGGCAGCACCGTGGCGGTTAGCACCACGATGATGATCGCCACAATCAACACTTCGATCAGCGTGAAGCCGGCGGTG
This sequence comes from uncultured Planctomycetaceae bacterium, assembly GCA_937967755.1. Lineage (GTDB taxonomy): Bacteria > Planctomycetota > Planctomycetia > Pirellulales > Pirellulaceae > CALBTA01. Next base: position 7,624 of record CALBTA010000215.1, read on the forward strand.
TGATTGTGCTTGGCCATGATTCGCCCCTTACCTGAAACAACTTACGTGACACAAATTTCGTCCCGCTCGCTCCCTGCCAGCGGCACTGGTGACTTGGATTCGCCACCGCAATCCCATGAGGTTCGCACGCTGCGTTCCTCACGGCAACGCTACGTCGCATTCGGCCGAGCGTCAACGAATGAGCGCATCTTCCCATTGCGATTTCGCAACATGTTTCGCGCCAACGCCAACCGGGCAATGGGCACAATCCGTGCGCGCCGCACAACCCGAATTGTTGACCTGAAATTTCAACTTCAACGATCTTTCTGCCGGCGGTTCGGCTTACCAAGGGCCATTTTGTAATCGATGTTTGCACGTCCGGCACCTATCGCGGGTTACGCGTCAGGAGGGTTTAGGCGGCCGAACAACCCACGGCGAGCGGCTGGTGACACAGGCTTGCCACGTAATCCCACCCACCTTTGTTCCTGGAATTCCTAGTAGGAGAAAGCACAATGAGTAAGTTGTTGGGTGC
>CALBTA010000216.1 GCA_937967755.1 uncultured Planctomycetaceae bacterium
CGTGAAAGAGATGATTGCCACGTTGGTTTCCGGTTTGAACGGGTGCCCTTACTGAACCGGGTCGCACGGGTACTTCTTGCAGTTGCAGGGAGAGAACATGCAGTGCATCAAAGCACTCAGCCGGGGTGACATTGCGTCGGCCGGGTTGGATGATGCGGAAACGGCGCTGATGAAGTTTGTTAAGCTGGTGACCGAAGCTGCTTACAGGACGAAGCCCGCCGACACGCAACAACTGCGCGACGCTGGGTGGACCGATCCGCAAATTGCCGAGACGGTTTACGTCACCGCGCTGTTCGCGCTGTTCAATCGAGTCGCCGACGCCTTCGGCTTGACTGATCCGAACTACTTCGCAAAGTTCGGCGACGAACCTCCCGCCGGGTTGCCTGGTAAGGGGTGAGCGGCTTGTCAGCCGCTTGCGCGTTGGCCGGTTTGCAACGGCTCTGCACGTGCTGCAGTTTGCAACGCTGCTGAGTTCAGACGGCTACTTTCTGACATAACCCACACAGCTACGTTGACTCCCCTGGCGCGCAGGCAAACGGGCTTTACTTGGCAGGAATCTGCGGCGGGCGGCGCGAAGGTGTGCCGATAGGTCTGTCAGGCGAATCCTGCGCCCAAACCAAACCCTCCCTCCCCACGGAATTTTCCAATGCCTAACAACATCATCTCCGCATTTTGTGCGCTGGCTTCAGTTGCCCTGATCATCACTGCCGCGCAGCAGTCGAATGCCGAAGCGCCGGCTTGTGCTATCGGCGACATCCGCCTGCACGAAGGCCAACTGCACGGGCAAGTGGTAAACAACCAAGGCCAGGCTGTCGCCGATAGCCCAGTGGTCATCCGCCAAGGTGACAAGGTCGTCGGGCATACGATGTCTGATGAATGCGGCAACTTCGTCATCAGGGATCTCAACACGGGCATGTACCAGGTCGAAGCGAACGGCCGGGCGACCATTCACCGCGTATGGGATGCCACTATCGCTCCGCCCGCCGCCGGACAGGGTGTGATGTTGGTGACCGATGAAGAAGTTGTGCGTGGAAATCTTGGGCACCTCGGACACCTTGGCCACACCGGCCTAGGGGGAGTCGCATTGACCGCGGCCGCTATCGCCGCCGGTTGGGTGATTGTTGATGAGTTGGATGAGCGGCCGGGGTCGTAAGGTCTCTCTTGAAGTTGCTGAACGGCCGTGAAGCGAAGCCTTCTCCCTTTGGGAGAAGGTGGCCGAAGGCCGGATGAGGGTGAGGCGATTTACCCTACCGCCCTCACCCCAACCCTCTCCCAGGGGGGAAGGGAGTCTGTCTCTACTCCTTCTGCAACTTCGCGGCGATCAGCGTGTTATGTAGCAACATCGCAATCGTCAACGGCCCGACGCCGCCCGGAACAGGCGTGATGCTGCCGGCGACTTCGCTGGCGGCGGCGAAATCTACATCGCCCACCAGCCCATCGTCCGTGCGATTGATGCCGACGTCGACAACCGCGGCCCCCGGTTTGATCATCTGGTCCGTAACGAAGTTCGCCCTGCCGATCGCGGCGATCAGGATGTCAGCTTGCCTTGTGATTGCCGGCAAGTCGGGCGTCCGGCTGTGGCACACGGTGACGGTGGCATTAGCCGCGGTAGGGCCCATCATGGAATCGCGTTGCATCAACAGCATCGCCATCGGCTTGCCGACGATCTCGCTGCGCCCCAGCACCACCACATGCTTGCCGGCGGTCTCGACGCCGCAGCGGTGCAGCAACTGCTGAACGCCATGGGGTGTGCAAGGCAAGAAACGCGGGCGGCCCTGTGCCAGCAGCCCCACGTTGTGCGGGTGAAAACAATCGACATCTTTGAGCGGGTGAATCGCATCGAGCACCGGCTGTTCATCCAACCCTTTCGGCAGCGGCAGTTGCCCTAGTCTGCCGTGAACGTCGCAGTCGGCGTGCACCGCGGCCACTGGCGACATCAGCACGTCTTGTGAAGTGTCGGCAGAGAGCCCCTTGTGAAGCCCCCGCATACCGGCCTTCTCACACGCCCGTTGTTTGTTGCGGACATACACCTGACTCGCCGGGTCTTCACCTACCAACACAGTCGCCAGTGTCGGCACGACCGAAGTCTCGGCGGTCAGCGCGGCAACCCCTTCCGCCACCTCCGCGCGTATTTCCTTAGCGATCGACTTTCCGTCCAAAATCGCAGCAGCCATTGGCTTTCCTTCGTTTGACTCTCGCAACTTCCACTTAACCCAGATATTACAACATCGTCGGCAACGCAGTAACGCCCGGGTCAAAAGAATGTGTTTATCGAGTTCCCAAAAGCTGGCAGCTATAAACCCGGTCAATTCATCGGTGTGCAGCAACACTGCCTGACTGCTGACGATCTCTCGAACAAGTGTCAGCGAGTAACTCTTCTATTGAAAGCGGGCGACTTCATACGGCGTTGGGTCGATGTTGGGAGGCTCGCCGGTGACCAGTTCGGCGACTAGTGTGCCGGTGGCGGTCGCCATCGAGAGTCCAAGCATGTTGTGCCCGGCGGCGATGTAGATATTTTCGGCAACCGGCGCGCGGGAGATAATCGGCACGCCGTCGTAGGTCATGGGCCGCCAGCCGTACCATTGCTCCTCGACCGGTTTGCAATACGGTTCGCGCAAGAACTTCGCCGCGCCTTCTTTCAGCGCGTTCAACCGCCGGGGGTTGAGGGTCGTGTCGTAGCCGGAAAACTCCATCGTCGATCCCAGCCGGTAACCCGAGTGGAACGGCGTGACCGCCACTTTCACTTCCGGCAGAATCATCGGGTAGTTCGGGCAAATCGCCGGACGCGGCATCGTGATCGAATAACCCTTGCCCGGTTGAATCGGAATCTTGCAGCCAAGGTGTTTTTCGAGCAATGGGGTGAGCGCTCCGGTGGCTACGATGAAAACGTCGGCGCGGATTGGATCGCTATCGGTGATTAGCGAAGTCGTTCGTTTGCCTTCTTGGGCGAAGCCGCGAGCGGTGGTGTTTTCCAGAATGTTCACGCCACGTTGTTCAAGCACTGTTTTCCAGGAATCCATCAAGCGGTCGGGGCGGAGGTGGGCGTCCATCTCGTACAGCCAGGCCCCGGCCAGGTTGGGCTTCATCGCGGGCTCTAGCTCGACCAGTTGCTCGCCATCCAACCGCCGGGCGGCGACGCCGAAGTGCTTTTGGATCAGCGCGTCCTCCTCCGCGAAGTGGTCGAAAGCCTGGGCGTTTTCGTACGCGAATAGGCAGCCGATGGTTTCGTATTCGCATTGCAGGCTCTCGTCGCGAATCAACTCGTCGAACAACTCGCGGGACGATTGCAACAACGCGTGCCGGCCCGCGCCGCCTTCCAACATGTCCTTTTCATTGCAACGGCGGGCGAATTTCCACAGCCACGACATCAGGCGGAAGTCGATCCGTGGCTTCACGTAGATCGGCGAATTCTTCTGCCACATCATCTTCATCGCCTTGCGAACCGCGCCGGGCATCGCCAACGGCAGCACGTGGCTGGGCGAAACGTACCCGCAATTGGCATGCGAAGCCCCCATGGCGAACTGGCCCTGTTCGACGATCGTCACCCGCAAGCCCCGCCGCGACAGGTAATAGGCGCAAGCCGTACCAATCACCCCGCCGCCGATGATCACTGCGCTGTTGGGTTGCGTCATGTCGTACCGGCGGCTTCTAGCCGCCGAGTGATGTAGGCGAACTCGTCAAAGTTCGGGGAGTTCGTTGATGTGATTGCACTGCCAGAAGTCTCACGACTTCTGCTACGTCTTCTTACGGTGGCTGGAAGCCCCCGCTATGATTGCGTGCCGTGCCGGAATGGGTCGTTGGGGTCAATCAGCAGCGTCGCTTCGGAAGTAAAATACGCGCTGCCTCCGATGGTGGGAATGACCGATAACGGTTCGTCGGGGTGTACCTCGAAGGTTGCTTCGAAGACGCTGCCGACGATCGATTCCTGCCGCCACGTTTCTCCCGGTACCAGTTTCCCATCGGCATGCAGGCAAGCGACCTTCGCGCTGGTGCCGGTCCCGCAGGGCGAACGGTCGTACGCTTTGCCGGGGCAGAGGACGAAGTTCTTGCTGTCAGCCCCGGCGAGCGTCGGCGGGCCGTATAGTTCGATGTGATCGATTTCTTCGCCGCGCAGGCCGGTCACGTTGTGTTTCACTAAAGCGTGGCGGACCGCCCACGCCCGGTAGGTTAGTTCGTCAACGTTGGCCAGCGACAATTCCGGCGGGTCGCAATCGAGCCACTGATTGACCAGGAAAAACCAGTTGCCGCCCCAAGCCACATCGCCCACGACATCGCCAAAGCCGTTGAGCGTTACCCGAATGTCACTGGCAGTCCGGTAACTGGCGACGTTCGTCACCAGCACGTGGTCGTCAGGTTGCAGCGTGACTTGCACTTCGCCCACCGGCGTTTCGATGCGGTGCTCGCCCGGTGTGATGCGATTCTGGTAAGCCAGTGTGGCGACGAGGCCGATCATCCCGTGTACGCACATGCCCAGGTAGCCGACGTTGTTGAAGAAAATCACCCCGGCGGCGTTATCAGGATAGGCCGGCTCGCACAGCAACGCCCCAACCATTGCATCCCACCCGCGCGGTTCATTGACGACCGCCCGGCGGAAATCGTCGTGGTCATCGTGCAGCCGCTTCAAACGCTCGGCCATCTTCCCATCGCCCAGTTCCAGGTCGCAATCGACCACGACGCGCGTCGGCTCGCCGCCGGTATGGGAATCGATAACCTGAATCTTCCGCACGGACTGATTTCCTCCAAGTTCGTGGCAATGATTGGCGTCGCGGCACGCGGCCGGCTAATATCTACGACAATGAGCGAACCCAAATTTTATCTCTCGCCCCGTTCAGGACCAACATGCCCATTGCAAGTACAAACCGAATTCTCGCGTTCACGGCGCTCCTATTGACTGCGGCATCGCTTTCCGCCGACGAGCCGCTGAAGCCGACGCGGATCATCGATACGCACATCCACCTTTACGATACGACCCGCGAGCAAGGTGTGCCGTGGCCGTACAAAAACTCGGGCCACTTGTACAAGCCTCACTTGCCGGCCGATTTTGCCAAGGCCGCCAAGCCGTTGGGCGTGACCGATGTGGTCATCGTCGAGGCGAGCCATTGGGTGGAAGACAACCAGTGGATCCTCGATCTCGTTGAGGGTGATGATTTCTACATCGGCGTCGTCGGCAACTTGAACCCGGCCAGCGACGACTTCGCCAAGCACTTGGAGCGGTTCGCGAAAAACCCGCGCTACGTCGGCATCCGCGTCAGGAATAACGATGTGAAGTTTGAGTTAACTCCAACGGTCACCAAAAACCTGAAACTGCTGGCCGAGCGCGACATGACCGTTGACTTTCTGACCGGCCACGCTTCCCTGCAAACCATCGCCAAATTGGCCGAGGAAATTCCCAAGCTGCGAATCATTGTCGATCACTGCGCTGGCAAAGGGGCCAACGGCAAGCCGGTTGACGATCAGTGGAAGGCCGACCTGCACGCCGCTGCCAGGCACAAAAACGTCTACTGCAAATTTTCCGGCATGCTCGAACACGCCGCCGAAAAGCCGGCCCCGCGCGACGTGGAGTATTATCGTCCTGTGCTGGATGAACTGTGGAAGGCGTTCGGCCCCCAGCGATTGATTCACGCCAGCAACTGGCCAGTCGTCCGCAACGGCGGCGACTATGAGCAACATCTGGACCTCTGTTACGCTTACCTTCGTCCCAAAGGAAAGGAAGCGCTTGAGCAAGTGTTTTGGCAGAACGCCGTGAAGGTATACGGCGTGAAAATACCCGAGCGCCGCGAGGGACGTTAGCTGGGCACCAAGTTCCCGTAAATCCACAACATCTGGACCGCTCTTCGTGCGAAAAGACCGAGATGCGGGCATAGTTTTTCAACACGCGCGCTGCGCATTGATGTCTTATGTGCAACACTTCATCGGTCTCCAGGAGCCCCAAAAAGTGGTGCGCGTTGCACGCCTATGTGCAACGAGCGTGTTGAAAAACTCCCGTAGCGGCAAGCTGCCAGCTTGCCTGCTCAACCGCTTCACTTCCAGTGTCAGGCTCGCATCTTGCCTCACCACCGCGACCCAAGTCGAACCGGTTCAGTCAACGCTTCTGGCAGCTTGCGACTACGTTTCAGCATCACATTCAGCACTTACTTTCCTCAATCGGTTCCAACTTCCTGCCGCCCTTGGACTTGCGTCAACCGGCAACTTCAGCAGGGCGTGTCACCCGGTGCTGAAAACTTGCGACTTCCCCACTCGCTCCATGTTTTCCCAACTACTGAACTACCAAACACTTACGCAAATCTACCCGCATGACAGCCGCCCCCAACTTTCAGCAAACCCCCGCCCTTTAAGGCCCGTGCTGAATGTTGCCCCTTTCTCCCTCTCCCTCTCCCCCTGGGAGAGGGCCGGGGTGAGGGCCGTCATGAACGCCGCCCTTCTAAAGTGTTCGCACCTACTTATCGTAGGATGAGTTTGTGACCCGTCCCCAACGCAGCGGACCTGCGCCCTACGAAACCGGGCCCCAAGTTGCCGAAGAGCGACCATATTCACACACGCACATATGAATGCACACGTAT
>CALBTA010000217.1 GCA_937967755.1 uncultured Planctomycetaceae bacterium
GCGATGGGTCAAGTCGTCGCCTACATCCCGAAATTGATTACCGCCACGGTGATGGTTGTGGTCGGCCTGATGTTGGCGAAGTTCCTGCACGGCGTGATCGCCACCAGCGCCGACCGGGTGGGCATCACCTACGCGACGCAGTTGGCGACCGGCGTTTATTACATGTTGTGCGTGATGGTTTTCATCGCGGCGTTCGAGCAGCTTGATATTCAGTTCGGCCCGCTGAACAACCTGCTGCTGATCGGGTTCGGCGGCATCGCCATCGCCTTCGGGTTGGCCGTCGGGCTGGGCGGGCGCGATGTGATGGCGGGCATCATGGCGGGGTACTATGTCCGCCAGCGGATGCAGGCCGGAGACCGCGTCGACGTCGCCGGCTTCGAAGGGACCGTCCGCGAAGTCGGCCCGGTCGCCACCATCATCGAATCGGAAGACGAAGGATTGCTCCAACGCCACAGCGTGCCCAATACCCGGATGCTGAACGAGGCGGTAAGGTAGGTGTTGAAGAGCGAAGGGAGAAGGGCGAAGGGAGAGGGGCGATTGACGGGCGGCGTAGTGCGGACCTCCAGGTCCGTACACGCCGTGAATGCTCGATGGAGAAGACGCATGCCAATTCGGCGAAGAGGTTTTGTTGTAGCGCTCGCATTGATCGTAGTTGGCGTTGGCTTGTTGCGCGCCGCCTCGGCCGAAGACGGTCCCCCCAAGCGCATCCTCTTCATCGGCAACAGCTACACCCGCGGTATTCAGCCGGGAATTGAGTTCTTCTTCAAGGAAGCCCGGGCCGACTTGCAAATGCAGTTCATCACCCCAGGCGGAAGGCGGTTGAGCCAGCACGCCGCCAACGAAGCGACGCTGCGGACCATCCGCACCGGCGATTGGGATCTGGTCGTGCTGCAAGAGCAAAGCCAACTGCCGTCGCTGCCCGGTTTGGAGGAAGAGTTTCTGCGGGCGGGCGTTCAGCTTGACGCGGCGATTCGCAAAGCTGGCGGCAGTTCGATGCTGTTTGAAACCTGGGGCCGCCGCGATGGGGACAAGGCGAACCGTCAGGTGAACCCCGATTTCGCCACGATGCAAAAACGGTTGACCGCCGCCTACGCAAAGCTGGGTGAGCGGACTGAAACTCCCGTTGCGCCGATCGGGCAGGCGTGGGCGATTGTCCAGGAGCAGTCGCCCGAGTTGTTCAAAAAACTGTACACCGGCGATGGCAGCCACCCCAGTTTGCATGGGGCGTACCTTTCTGGCGCAGTGATCTACGCACAAGTGACCGGGGCAGACCCGCGCGAGATCACCACGCAACCACGGGGAATCAACCGAGCCGACGCGGCAAAGCTGCGCGCCGCCGCCCACACGGCGGTTGCCCCGTAGCGGCAAGCTGCCAGCTTGCCTGCTAAGGCGGATTCCACTCGAATGCATCGTGGCGTGGTGCTTCCCTCCGTCCATCGCGAAACACCCGTACCAGTTCACAAGCTGGCAGCTTGTGACTACGGCGTTCATATCCACCTACGTTTGGATCGCTGGCATCGCTACAATCCGCCACCCAATTTTGGTTCCCGGTGCTAGCGGAAAGATGGTCGCATGGGTCTGTTCAGCAAGCTGCGTTTGGCTGCGGTTTTCCTCGCGGTGGTATTGGCTGGTTGGTGTGGGAAGTTGCCAGCGCAAGATAGGACAGGTTTGCAACCTTTTCGCGACGGGTTACAAACCCGTCCTACGCCATCGGAACCAACCCGACTTGCAACCCCGCCGGGCCAGAGTGCCCGGCCTACGGGGCATGCTGGGCATATGTTGGATGATGCCGCGTTGACGGATGTCTTCTTCGTTGATGCCGAAACTGGTTGGGCGGTCGGCGATCGCGGGGCGATTTGGCATACGGGCGACGCCGGGCGCAGTTGGCACTTGCAGCAAAGCGATACCACCGCACGGCTGGAATCGGTGCACTTCATCGACCGGCAAACGGGCTGGGCGGTGGGGGGAACGGTTCAGCCATACTCGCAGCGCAGCAGCGGCGTGGTGCTGCGAACGCGCAACGGCGGATCGCGGGGGAGAAAATTGCGGGTGGCAGAACTCCGGCAATTGAAAAGCGTGAAGTTTTCTACTTCCGCGCGAGGCTGGGCCGTCGGTGCTCCTTCGGCGATGTACGGCGGCGGCGTCTTCCGCACGGGCGACGGCGGGCGTACGTGGTCGCCGATCAATGCCGCCAGCGCACATTGGTTGTGTGCCGACTTCCGCGACGAAAACAGCGGAGCGATCGCCGGGGCGGGTGGCAAGAGCAGCGTGGTGATGAAGCAAGGTGCCGTCCGCTCGCGGATGCCCGGCCTCGGCCTGCGGTCGATTCGCGATTTGAAACTTCAGGGAGAAACTAGTGGCTGGCTGGTGGGCGATGGCGGCTTGGTGATGAAAACGGCTGACGCCGGTTTGACGTGGCAGCTTCCGCCGCAGGCGATTCCGCCGGCCGCACGGCATGAGATCGAATTCAAAGCGGTCGCAATGTGGGGCGACAACATCTGGGCGGTCGGCTCGCCGGGGGCGTTGGTTTTGCACTCGCCCGACGGCGGACGTAACTGGCGATTGCAGCCGACGGGTCAATCGCTGCCGCTTTACGCAATCCAATTCACTGATGATCGGCGCGGCTGGGCGGTTGGTGCGATGGGAACGATTCTCGCGACCAACGACGGCGGCAAAACCTGGCAGCGCCAACGGAGCGGAGGCACGCGCGCGGCTGTGCTAATCATCGTCGCCGACGAGCGCGACATTCCGCTGGAACTGATCGCAAGGCTCGGAGCGGACGCAGGCTACCTCTGCGTGACACACGTTGTCGGCCGAGAAGATCCCACGAAATCATCGCCGCTGGCGGCTTCGCAACAAGACCGTACAACCGCCGCGGTAACCGCATCCGGCGGAACAAATTCCATGCATTCATGGCGCTACCCGCTTCCGCACCAGCAACTCGCTTTTTCCGAAGAACAAATCATCAAACGCTGGAACCGGGCCCACGACGGCCGGGCGTTGCCGTTGGTGCAGGCGGAACTGGTACGAACCATTCGCACCTGGCGGCCGGACGTGGTTATCACCGTGGGCGAATCCAAATCGCAGCGGCAGAGCGGGCAGAACGGGCTGGTGGGCCGGTTAGTTCAAGCGGCAGCCAAGGGTGCGGGGGATACGACGATCCACCCTGAACAACTCACGCACGGCGGCCTCGCGCATTGGCAAGTGAAGAAGGTCTTCACAATTTGCGAAGCGGATGTGGCTGGCGACGTGAGCATTTCCGGCTCGTCGTTGGCGTTGAGGTTGCAGCAGTCGCTAAGTGAATACTGTGCCGATGCCCACGCCATGTTGCAACCGTCACCGGCAGAGCGAACGTTGTATGAGTTTCGGCTCGCGAACCACCGGGTCGCGCAGGAGGTTGCCCGCCGCGACTTCTTCAGTGGTATTGTGCTGCACCCCGGTGGTGAAGCCCGCAGGAGGCTGGGCGAAGTTCCGCCCGGCAACGTCGATGCCCTTCGCCGGGCTGCACAGAAGCGGCGCAATGTCGCACAGTTGATCGCCCAAACCGAGTCGGTTGCGATTGGCGATGATGCCTGGCTCGGTCAAGTCAACGAGCTGACTCGCGGCCTTTCCGATTCCGCGGCCGCGCGATTGATCTATCAGCTCGCTTCGCGGTATGCCGAGACAGGCAGGGCGGACCTGGCGGTCGAGGCGTTTCAGATTCTGGCGGAGCGTTACCGCACTGAGCCGATTTCCGAGCAGGCGTTCACTTGGCTGATTCGGCATTACACCAGCAGCGAAGCGGCCTGGAGACGACGCGATCGCGCCCACCCGGACGTGCAACGGGCGAAATTGGAACTGCCGCTTCGTCGCAACGAACGTTCGCCTTCATCGGGAGCTACACCGGTTGTGTTCGACCAGCCGGAAGATTCCACCCACGACGGGGAGATAAGGAATTCCGGCGGAAGCGTTCAATCGCCTCGGCGCGCGGCGAACCAACTGGGCCGGGCGATTTCGCTGTACAGGATATTGCAGCAAACCAGCCCTTCGGCCGCCGCGGACCCGCAGTTGCAATTGGCGATCGCGGCCGCGTATCGAACCTCGGGCGAGTTGAAACAGGCGGAAGCGATCTACCGCCAAATCGCCGGCGCTGGCGCAGCGACGCTTTGGCAGGCGTGCGCCAAGGCCGAACTGTGGCTGGGCGATCCGCGCAGCGACGCGCCCAAGCCGCTGGCCCATTGCGTACGAACTGCCGAGAAGCCGTTTCTCGACGGTAAACTGGATGATGAACTTTGGAAAGCGGCGCGGCCGTTGAAATTCGCGAGTAGCGGAAGAGGCAATTCGGCGGCGGGAACCGAAGTGCGACTGGCGGTTGACGCGGAATATCTCTATCTGGCAGCGCGATGCGAATGTTTGGACGCGTATAACTATGAATCGGAAAGCGGCAAACGCGTTCGCGATGCCGACCTTTCAGCCAGCGACCGCATTGAGCTGTTCCTGGATGTCAATCGCGACTGGAATTCGGCCTACCGGATCGCGATCGATCATCGTGGACAAGTGAGCGAAGCCTGCGCTGGCGATGGCAGTTGGAATCCCGCGATGCACATCGCGTCCGCCCAGGATGAATCGGCTTGGACGATCGAGGCGGCGATACCACTCATCGAACTTGGCAGCCAGTCGCCGAAAGCCCGAGACGTGTGGGCGATGGGTGTGCAACGGGTAACACCGGGCGTGGGGATGCAGACCTGGCCTGTGAAAGACGGATTCGAACCGCACGCGATGGGTCTGCTGTTGTTTGAATAACGCTCTGCTGCAAACGTTTTTGGCACACGGGTTGGTATCGACGGTGAGAATCACTCGTCCTCGTCTTTTCGTCCTCGTTTTCTCGTACTCGATGGTAGACGTCCGACCAACTTATCGAGTACCAGTTCGAGGACGACAACAATCCTTTTGAAGAGCGGCTAAACGATAGTTACTTTCAAGCAATCCCGCACAACAA
>CALBTA010000218.1 GCA_937967755.1 uncultured Planctomycetaceae bacterium
TCTCCGAAGACCCACGTCTTTTTATCAACAACTTCTTGGTAAAGCGTCTCGTCTTCCTTGGCCAGTCGTTTCTCGGTGGCGGTGTCCTGGATGTCACCCAGATACACACCGCCGACCCCGCCCACACCCACCATTCCGACGCCGCCGGTGGCATTCAATGGTAGTGCGCCACCTTTGCGTGACTGTTCGGCCACCACACCTAACATGGTGGGCCAGAAGAAGGTTTTGCCGAAGCCGTAAACGGTAGCGGCAACCAGAATCATGGCCGCTGTTTCGACACGGGAAAGAAACAGCAAACCGCCCGCCGCAATCGCCGCCGAGAGTGCCAACAATCCCAGTGGCGACATCTTGTGAACGATCGGTCCGGCGAAGAACCGCAGGATCATCATGATCAACGAGGTGTAAACCAGCACCCAACCGGCCGCGACGCCCACCTTGCTCATCGCTGGCTCCATCAGTGACGTGATCCAGCTATCCGTTCCCAGTTCGGTTGTTGCCAGCGGCACCATGATCAAGAGCATGAAAATGAACAGCGGCCGGCCTAGCGCCCGAACATAAGCCCCGAATGCTCCGGTGAGAACGACGATGACAACGATGTTCAACCACAACGGGAACGAGAACACGCGTCCCACTTCAAAGACCATCAGGGAACTGACGATCAGCGCCCCGAGGATACCGAACTCCTGCAACATTTCCCGGTAGGAAACACCAGCGGCGACCCGCTCGCTGACGGGAAACTTGACCGTCGCCAGCATCAACCCGTATATGACAGTGGGAATGAAGATCAGGGCGACCTTGTATTCCCAGGCCGTTGCGCCCATGAAGATGGCGATCACACCACCCAGCACCAAACCGCCCGGCCAACCGGCATGAAGAATATTCAGCCACTTGGTTTTTTCTCGTGAGAAGACCGTCGCGACGACTGGGTTGATGACCGCTTCGACCGTTCCATTGCCCAAGGCGACGATAAACGTGCCGATGTACAAGCTCCAGTACGGGTCGGCATACTTGGGGCCGAGAATTGTGATGATCGCGGACAGCACGTGGCAGACGAAGGCGAAGATCATCGCTGTGCCATAACCGATTCTGTCAATGAACAGGCTGAACAGAATGATGCTGATGGCAAAGGGCCACAAACCAACGCCGAAGAGTTCCCCCTTCTGAACCTGCGTGAACCCGAATTCGGTGCCCCACTCGTCAATGATCATGGCGCGAATCACAAAGCCAAAGGCCGTGGCGATTAGCGCGACAAAACACCCCCAAAACAGCACCTGTTGCTTACTTTGATCTTGAACCATCGTTGCTCCTGTAAATCCTGTTGGGTCGGCGCACTGCGACCGCTGCTAGCATTTGGCTTGGTTGGTGGGTTAGTCGGCGATGGGGACGAGACTTGGGTGCTCGCCTTCGTGAATCGTCCAGTGAAAAGCTCCGCCTTTTCCTCCGCGCCCACAATGAGGTAATGAGTATAGTAGCTGCAATCTTGGTGTAAACCATTTGCAGCACAAGATTTGGGGCTACGAAGGCGTCGTGGCCGATGCCGAAGCGGCGCATTCGCGATGAGTGGTCAATTTTTCCTCGTCTACCTCATTTGCCAAGTCGCAATCTAGCATCCTTTCAGACGCTTCGGCGCTCACGCAAGTAACGAATTGACAACAACTTACGTGTTGGCCCGA
>CALBTA010000219.1 GCA_937967755.1 uncultured Planctomycetaceae bacterium
GCGGTGGCACTTCAACCCTCGTATCGCTTGTAATGTTCAAGGCGGGCGCAGACGCACCAGATGTAGTGCTTTGCTTGACACACCCTACATCGCCTACGAACATCGCCGTCTATCGGCCTTCCAATAACCGGTCGCCCAGGAAATTATCAAGTTCCGCGATGGCGTAGATTTTCTCAGCCGTTTCTTCCGCTGGATATCGCACGCGGCGGAAGGTCACGTCGTCGCCGTCGAGCAGAACGTAACAACTGTCTCGATTGCCATCACGCGGTTGCCCGACACTGCCGACGTTGATCATCACCTTTTCTTCGCCGAGGGTGAAACGGTGTTCGGTATCCGATGGCGAAAGGAAATGCCGATTCTCAACAAACACACCTGGCACGTGCGTGTGGCCCTGGAAGCAAACCTTGTCGATCAGTGCGAAAATCTTTTCGATCTTGCGGGCGTTGAAGACATCTTCGGGGAAGACGTACTCAGTCAACGGGTTGCGGGCCGAACCATGGACCAGCATCAGCCCGTTGTCGCGATGCTGCCGGGGCAAGTCGCAGAGAAAATCCCAACGCCGCCTTTGCTGCGCCGCGTCTCCGCCCGGGGGGAGTTGTTCGAGCTGATCGCGCGTCCAGAAAATTGCCTTCTCTGCGCCGCTGCTGAACCCATCGGGGTCGAATAAGGCACCTTGATCGTGGTTCCCCAAAATCACAACCTGGCAGTTCATCACCAAGTCGATACATTCGCCCGGGTTTGGCCCGTACCCCACGATGTCGCCCAGGCAATGAATTTCGTCCGCGCCTTGATCGGCGATGTCGGCGAGCACAGCCGTCAAGGCTTCGAGGTTGCCGTGAACGTCACTGATGATGGCGCGTTTCATACAAAGCCCAAGTGCTTCATAGTCGCTTTTCGCTCCGCGAAAAGCTTGTTGTTCGCGGAGCGAACAACGACAATCCGCTAGCGCCCGTCGCGAAGGCGGTCGCCGAGCATGTTGTCGAGGTCGGGGTTGGCGTAGATCTTGTTGATCGTGGTTTCGCGATCGTAATCGACGCGGCGGAATTGAATGTCTTCGTCCGTTTGAATGACATAGCAACTGCGGGCGTCGCCGTCGCGCGGCTGCCCGACGCTGCCTACGTTGACCATGATCTTCTCATCCGTCAGCGGGTAGCGGTAGTCGCACTCTTCGGGGGCGATGAACTCCATCGTCTCGCGAAAGACGCCGGGAATGTGCGTGTGCCCTTGGAAGCAGTACCGCTGCACCTTGCCAAACAGCGTCTCCATCTTGCGGGTGTTATACACATCTTCGGGAAAGATGTACTCGTTCGTGGGATCGCGTGGCGAGCCATGCAAATACATGATGTCGCCCTCCATGTGCAGCCGCGGCAGTTCGCCGAGGAAATCCCAACGCTTGTTGGCCGCCGCCGGACCGCCGGCGGCCATGCTGGTGTCTTCCAGCATTTCTCGCGTCCAAGCGATGGCTCGCAGCGCCACGGGGTTAAACCCATCGGGATCAAACATTGCTGCCTGATCATGATTGCCCAGGACGACAACCGGGAGGCGAGCGACAAGATCAACGCATTCGCGCGGGTTGGGGCCATATCCGACAATGTCGCCCAGGCAGTAAATCTCTCTGATTTCCTGCTTGCGAATATCGTCCAGAACGGCGCGCAGCGCTTCCAGATTGCTATGAATATCGCTGATTAACGCCCTTTTGCTCACGCATTTACCTCACTGCTGACCTCTGGTGAGTTGCCAATCTTCGCCCGCCATCGCTCTAGCGGGGTGGACAACCACGCGGCCTGGGCAGAACATTTCAGTCTAAAGTTGGCCGTTTCGCCGGTCAAGGTAGATTAGGGCGTAGAACGGGCACTCTTGCCCGTTGCACCTCGGGCGAGAATGCCCGAGCAATGCATGGGAATCAGTTCCATTGGACACAGCAAAAGAAATCACACTGCTGGCGATTGAGTCGTCCGGACGGACCGGCGGCGTGGCCGTGCTGCATGGAAGTGCCGTGTTGGCTGAAGCCCAGGTTGCTGCGGGCGAGCGCTCCGCCGCGGTACTGACGCCGCTTGTTCAGAAAGCGCTCGCCGAGGCTGGTAAGGGGTTGGTTGAATTGAACGTTGTCGCAGTGACTTCTGGCCCCGGTTCGTTCACTGGCCTGCGGGTGGGCGTCACCACGGCGAAGACGCTGGCGTACGCTTTGGGGTGCGACGTGTTGGCGGTGAAGAAGCTCGAACTGATCGCCGCACAAGTTAC
>CALBTA010000220.1 GCA_937967755.1 uncultured Planctomycetaceae bacterium
ATGCACGCGGCGATCACCATGACAGCGATGGAGCACGGCCTGGCAGTCTACACGCAAAAGCCGCTCACGCGAACCGTTCACGAAGCTCGGGCGTTGACGCTCGCCGCGAAGAAACACGGCGTCAGCACGCAGATGGGAAACCAGGGCCACAGCGGGCCAGGCTATCGGACGTTGGTGAAGATTGTTCAGTCGGGCACGATCGGAAAAATCAAAGCGGCCCACGCTTGGAGCAACCGCCCGATCTCGCCACAAGGGATCGACCGCCCGGCCGGTTCCGACCCGGTGCCCAAGTCGGTCGATTGGGACCTGTGGCTTGGCGTCGCTCCGGAACGTCCGTATAAGCGGGACGCCTACCACCCTTTCAAGTGGCGCGGCTGGTTCGATTTCGGCGCGGGGGCGCTGGGCGATATGGGCTGCCATATCATCGACCCGGTCGTTTGGGCGTTGGAACTTGGGCCGCCGAATTCCGTTTCGTACTCAGGGCCAAAGCCGAGCACCGAAACTTTTCCCAAGACCGAAGTGCTGACCTACCGCTTCCCCGGCACAAAGCACACCGCTGGCGACGAACTTATCATGCAATGGCGCGATGGTGGCCAGCGGCCCTCGTCCGAGGGAACGCATCTGCCCGGCGATGGCGCGATCCCCTCGCAAGGTTCGATGTTCATCGGCACGGAAGGTACGCTAGTCTGCGCCCATCACGCCATGCCGAAGCTTTACCCCGAAGAGAAATATGCAGACGCCGAATTGCCGCGCGCCGACGGCGTCGATCACTACGGCAACTGGATCGACGGCATCCGCACTGGCAAAGCCCCCGGCAGCAACTTCGCTTACGCCGGCCCGATGACCGAGACCGTACTGCTTGGCGTCATCGCCTCGCGCGTGGGTGAAGGGGATTTGATGTGGGACGCTGAGAATCTGCGGTTTACCAACAGTGAAGCGGCCAGTGCTTTCGTTCAGCAAGAATATCGAAAAGGGTGGGAGGTGGAAGGTTTGTAGTACGGATCGTCGATCCGTTCTACAAACCAAAAACGTTACTCAATCCCCATTCGGCTTGTGTTGCCTCAGTTGCTCGAGAAGTTGTTCGATTTCCTGACGCAGCTTTTCATTCTCTTGCTGCGCGGCTTCGCGTGCGGCTTGCGCTGCTTCGTTAGCCGCGTGTGCGGCTTCCGCTTCGGTAAGTAGCACGTCTCCGGTATCAACGTCGGACATCACCAGGTTGTAACCATCTAACCGCAAGTCGATGCCAAGTTCCGCGGACGTGATGCGCCCCGCGGAATCGGGTTCGATACGCACCGGTTCGCCTGTTGCTTGGAGGTTAAACCCTTGCAGCGGAGGGCGAAGGTAATCGGCGGTCGGGTCGTACAAGAACAACTCCCGCACGCCGATTTTGGAATAGACGCCCCGCTTCTCTACTTCATCTTGGCGGAGCGTGGCTCGCGAAGTGACCTCGAAAACCACGTTCGGTGGCTGACCCTCTTCCCAAACCTTGTACGTCCGGCGGTTGTCGGTGCTGGTGTCCTTCACGACGAAGACATCAGGAACGACATACATCATCGGCAACCCATCGACGTAGTACAGCAGCAAATCACTGGTTACGTAAACGCGCTGGTCGCGGTACCGCTGTTCCAATAGCTCCGTAACGCGGATCATCCATTTCCGATGCAAGTCGGTCTCGCCCATCGGTCGTCCATCCGATTCGGGGTAATCGAGTTCAGTGGTGGCTTGAAACAGGCCCATGATCACAAATGCTGAAGAGGAAACTCAGCCGCTGCAGCAGCGGTGAAAGTGATTATACCGCGCGGCGGTCAAGGGGTGGAACAACACGTTTCCGCAAGTAGTACGGATTGGCAAACCATACTACAAACTGTGTCATTCCTTGTCCGGCTCGCCAGTGGCTGTCACCCACGGTTGATCGTGGGTGAATTTGCTTTCGCCGATCTTGAAGCGGGCGCGGTGGTCGATCTTCGTCTCCGTCGAACGCCCTTCGATGGTGATCGGCCCGGAAGCGGCTTCGCCGGTGGCGTTAATGATTAGTTTGACAGACTTAGCCGTGTCCCCTTTCGGCTGCGATGTTGCCGGCTCGGCGGATAGTCCGGCGGGCAGTTGTGCGGTGATCTCAATCGGTTCCGCGAACGCGCCGGTGCGGTTGATCGTGATCGGAATTTCCAACGGCGTTGCCGGTGTTACCACGAACTCACCAGTGGCGAGCGTTAGCTCATAGTCAACCTGCGGCGGCCCCACCGTCAACCGGTAGGCATATCGCAACCCGCCGCGGCGATGCAGATCAAACACACGAATTGTCAGACTGCCATCGGCCGTCGGGGTGAATTCAAGCTGTGGATCGGCCTGCTTGGAAATATCGTCCACTTCCTTCAACACCTTGCCTTCACCGTCGGTGATTTGCAGCACCGCGTCGAGCGGGAAACCGAGTGATTGCGATTCCAGTTTCAGCGACAACTTCTGGCCTTTCGCCGCGGGGATGATGTATTGATCGACCTCGCCGTGAGCCGAAATCGTACCCGAGATCACCGCCGGCGAGGTGATTCGCTGCGGCGATTGTTCAGCATGTTCGACGACGACAGGAACATCCACCACGGGCAATCGCATCGTTCCCGCGACTTGCTGATGCCCGAGTGTGGCCTGTTCAGCTTTGTTGTCGGCGTGAATCTCAACCAGCCTCGCCGCCTCAGGAATGTTCCACCCGACCAATTCCACTTCCGCAGGTTCACCTGCGTTGACCGCCAGCGGCATGGTGTGGTCGAGCAATCCGCCGGTGGTGAGCGTCAGGCGGTAGACGAAGTTTTCTCCGCCCGCGAACCCGATGGTGCTGTTGGGCGTCGCTGGAAAGGCGAACGTGCGAACGATGTAGGTCCCCTCTTGCGGCGCTTTGAAGACCAGCAGCGGGTCGAAGCCGCGGGCGTCGTCATTCTGCATCAGTACGAAGCCCTCGGCATTCGTGACCTGCAGCAGACCATCCATCGGTGACGCCAGTGTTGCGTGGGCTTCCAGCGACGCGATCACCGTTTGCCCGGCGGCGAGTGTCACGGCAAAGCTATCAACGTCGCCCCGTTTTTCGAGTTTGCCATTGACCGTGACGGCGCTGCTTTCCAACGCTTGCGGCCTGGTTGGGTCGTCATTCGGTTCCGCTTCGATAACTTCCGGAAGATTGCCGACGATGAATGGCCGCAACCGCGTCGCCCCTTCGCGGTCATGCAACCGCAACCAGTAGACGCCGGCTTCGGCATCCTTGTTGATTGAAAATTTCAAGTGGTTCTTTTCTTCAGCCGCGGTGACATCGATTCCCTCGCGGTCCACCCACACTTCGGGCGGCCAGTTCGCGAACGCCCCCGCGGCAGTTACCTTCACCGTTTCGCCACGTTGCCCACCTGCGGGATAGAGGTAGGTCAACTCCGGCGGCGCGGCGGTTGCGAGGAATGAGAAGAGGCAACAGCAAGCCACCAGCGGAAATTTTGCAATTTCCGCTACAAGACCGTCGTACCGCTGTTTCCCCATAACCTCACCCCATCAATTCGCGAATCGGTGTGGCATCGCTCACCAGGTGTACGGGGCGGCCTTCGGGTGTGTGCAGTATCTTGCCCGGGTCGATGCCGAGCTTGCGGTAAATCGTCGAGGCGAAATTCTCCGGCGAGCAAACGCGCTCAACCGCCGAATAGCCTTGGCGATCGGTTGCGCCGACGACGATGCCCCCAGGCGCTGCGCCACCGGCGAACAGCACGCTCATGGCATTGGACCAATGATCGCGCCCGCCCCGGTCGTTGATCTTCGGCGTTCGGCCGAATTCACCCAGCACGATCACCATCGTCCGCTCGAGCATGCCGCGCTCATCCAGGTCTTCGATCAACGTGGCAACGGTCGCGTCGATCGGCGGCAACTGCTGCTTCAACTTCGGGAAGATATCCACGTGGTGATCCCATCCGCCGTCGTACAGCGTGATAAACGGCACGCCCGCCTCGACCAGCCGCCGGGCCAGCAGTGCCCGTTGGCCGAAGGGGTGGCGGCCGTACCGCGTGCGAACCGGGCCAGGCTCTTGGTGAATGTCGAACGCCGCTTGGGCTTCTTTCGATGAGATGAGTTGGTAGCCCTGCTGGAAGAACTGATCAACCGCCAACACGGGATCAGCCGCCGCGGGATCATTGATCCGCACGAGTTTATCGACCTCGCTGCGCAGCCGGCGGCGATCATCGAAACGCCCATCGGCCAACCCGCTGGGCAAAGCGACATCGCGCACCCGGAAGCTATCCCGGTTCGGGTCATCGGCAACGACAAACGGTGCGTAGCGTTGGCCAAGAAAATTCGGACCGCCGCTGCGCGACATCCGCGGAATCGAAAAATACGACGGAATCCCATGCGGGGCGGACTTCTGGCTGGCGACCGCCGAACCCAGGCTGGGATGAAAACTGACGAACGCCCCGCAGCCAACGGGAATGCGCGGCGGGGCACCTGTCATCATGTAATGGTTGCCCGCCCCGTGATTGCCTTGGTCGTGGCGGATCGAACGCACGGTGGCGAACTTGTCGTTGATCTTCGCCAGCCGTTGCATGTGCTGCGAGAACTTTACGCCGTTGACCTTCGTGGAAATCGGCGGCAACTCGCCGCGGATTTCAAGGGGCGCATCGGGTTTCGGGTCGAACGTTTCGTAGTGCGTCGGGCCGCCGTCGAGCCAGACCAGGATGCAGGCGTCCGCTTGCGGTTTCACATCGGCATCAGCCGCCGCGGCTTTCGCTTGCAGCGCACTGGCCAACCCTCCGCCCAACAAACCCCCGATGCCCAACTTCAGGCCGGCCCGTCTGGAGAACTGCGCTGTTGTCTGTTGAATGCTCATGTCAATCCTCGAATAAGAATTCAGGAGTGTTCAGCATCGCCCACATTAAATCTTCGGTCGCTTGCCGCCGGGTCATGTTCTGTTTCTCGAACAACCGCCGGCCGATTTCCAATTCGTCGTCCGCCGGATAGCGGCTGTAGATCGCCAGGTAAAGCTCTTCGATGATCTCCCGCCAAGGGCGATCGCTGCCGGCCAGCGCCGCCGCCGTTGAAGAATCGGCGGTTACTTTGCGGTGCAACGCGGGAGCGTTCATCAAATGCAATGTTTGTGTCACGGTCGACTCGGGCAATCGCTCGCAGGGCGGGTCTTGGTTGCCATCGGGACGCCCGAAGGTATCGAGAAACAGCGAATCGACCCGGTGTGTCCAGATGGCGTTCGCGCGGGAACGGGGCGGCATCGCCGAAAAATCGGTCGGCACGCCGGTGATGTCGTCGATCGCGCCGAGCAAGACTTCCGCCCTCATCCGCTGCCGATAGTGGCGCGAGTAGTTCCGCGTGTCCGCCGCGTCGCGCTCCGAGGGCAAACTGCCCAGCGCATAGACCTGCGAAGTCGTGATCGCCCGAATCAATGCCTTCTGGTCGTAACCGCTATCGCGAAAATGATCGGCCAGCGCCTTCAGCAACGGCCCGTTGGTCGGCGGGTTGGTCATGCGGATGTCGTCCACCGGCTCGACAATGCCGCGGCCCATCAAATCGGCCCAAACGCGGTTCACCTGAACTTGTGCGAAAAACTCTTTGCCGTCGGCCAGCATCCAATCGGCCAGCGCGTCGCGGGGGTCAGACTGCTCGTCCAATTCCGGAGCGTTGCCGAACAGCGGTCGCGGCGAAACTACCTCGTCGGTGATCGGGTGTTTGACCGATCCCGACTTCGCGTTGAAAATGATCTCTTCGCTGCCGGAAATCGGCGGCGACAACCCGGTTCCTTTTCGCCCCACGCGGGCAAAGTACGCCGCGAAGCTATAAAAATCATCCTGCCCCCAACGTTCAAACGGGTGGTGGTGGCAGCGGGCGCACTCCAGGCGGATGCCGAGGAACAACTGCGACACCATCGTCGTTACTTCTTCCGGCGAACGGCGATCGCGAAACAGCGTCGCCGCCCCGTTGTGAAAAGTGCTGCCGCGGGCGGCGATTAAATCGCGGGCGAACTGATCGTAAGGGCGGTTCTGCCGGAACTGATCGCGAATCCAATGGTCGTAGTTTAACGTCGCCTTGATGCCCACGCGGTACGGGTTAGGGCGCAACAGATCGGCCCATTGGTTCGCCCAATGGTCAGCATATTCTGGCCGTTCGAGGAGCGCATCAACCAATATCTCTCGCCGCCGCGGCGATTGATCGGACAGATACGCTCGTGCCTCTTCGGCGGTTGGGAGCCGGCCAATGATGTCAAGGTAAACGCGCCGCATGTACTTCGCGTCGTCGACCGGTTGCGACGGCGTAATGCCCAGCGTCTGCAACTTACCCCACACCAGCGGATCAATAAAATTGTTCACGGGAAGTTGCTGGTAGAGTTCCGCCGAAACGTCGCCCGGTGCCGGAATGACAACGTTCGTCACGGCGATGTGATTCATATAGCGCGACATGATCGCCGTTTCACCTTGAATCTTTCCAGCGCTCACTTGCCCCTGGTCGTCAACGGCGGCAATCGGCCCATCGTTCGATTGAAACGACGTCCGCGAAGTCACGTCGCGTGAAGAGTCATCGGTATAGAAAGCTGTCACCTTCAGCGGCGTTTGCTCATCAGGAGCAAGGCGCAGCTCCGCCGGTTCGACTTCCACCCGAACCAGTTGCGGCTCGCCATCAATGCGGCGCGGCATTCCTTCAGCAATCCAACGGTGCAACAGTTTGTAATCGTCGCTATCAACCGGCAAGCGCACCCCGCCGCCGTGCGGAACAATGCCGGCCGGCTTACGAAGCAGCAAGCTTTCTTCCGGCGCGGCGGGAAAGATGCGCCGACCGCGTCCGCCGCGCGTCAGCGCTTCATAATCAAAATCTGCATCGAAACCCAACAGCGAAAGTTGAAACCCGTTCTGCCCGCGCTGCTTGCCGTGGCACGCCCCAGTGTTGCAACCGCGCGCGGTCAGCACGGGCAACACATCCAGCTCAAAGCTGACCCGCTGCGCATCACCCGCTGGCTTGCCGGTCTGTGCCCGCGCAACAGGTGCGCTGGCGAGCAGTACCAACAAAAGCGGCAACCGGGTGCGAACGGTCATGACGGCGGCGGGCAGATCGTGGGCGGGAAGTGAGCAAGGGGAGGACTAAATTGTAACCTAATTCGACAGTCCTCGCCTAGCGCAGGCCTGGCCCGCATGTTCGTCAGCGGCGTCGCCGCTGAAGACAAACTTCAAAGGGTTGCGCAACGGGGCTAGATAACGAAGCGTCGATCGGCGCATCCAAGGAGAACGATGGTGGTG
>CALBTA010000221.1 GCA_937967755.1 uncultured Planctomycetaceae bacterium
ACCACGGGCCGCCAGCCAGCAATCAATGGTGCTGCTGGAATGCCCCCAGACGTTCATTATCAGCGGCACGTTTTTCAACGCATCGTCGCTTCCGCAAACCGCACCCAGCATCACGTCGCTATGCCCGTTAATGCTTTTACTGATGCTCTCGACGACGATATCCGCACCCCATTCCAACGGGCGGCAGACGACCGGCGAGGCGAAAGTGTTATCG
This sequence comes from uncultured Planctomycetaceae bacterium, assembly GCA_937967755.1. GTDB lineage: Bacteria > Planctomycetota > Planctomycetia > Pirellulales > Pirellulaceae > CALBTA01. The sequence goes on from CALBTA010000221.1 coordinate 215, forward strand.
ACAACGAGCCGGGCGTTGTGTTGATGGGCAATCTCGGCCAGCGCTGTGATATCGGCCACGCGCAGCAGCGGGTTGCTGATCGTTTCGACGACGATCAACTTTGTCTTCGCAGTGCCCGCGGAATCCACGGCGTACAAATCGCAAGTAGCGATTGCATAGCACGCGACGGCCAACCGCGGCCATTGACCGGCGAGCAAATCGAGGCTGCGGCCGTAAAGCTGATCGCTGACGACGATGTGATCGCGCTGTTCCAACTGCGAAAGCACCACCGCCGCCATGGCTGCCATGCCGCTGGAAGTGATCGCCGCTTGCTCGCAGCCGTGCAGCTCGCGCAGCTTCGCAGCAAGCAAATCGGCATTCGGGTGGCCGTCGCGCTGATAGACGTAACCTTCCTCTTCACCGCGGAGCAACGCCAGCGCCTGATCAGGCCCCGCGCATTGCCAGACAGAAGCTGGGTAGATCGCCGGCGCTTGCGGAACGGTGGAGAGGGTCGGCAGCGCTTCGGGCCGAGGGCAAATATCGGCGGGAGTTTTCTTGGGCATGTTTTTGTTCCTACTCGTTCCCACGCTCTGCGTGGGGAACGACCTTTCGACCGCTCCGCGGTCTTGCAGCAGATAACCTCCACAAGCGACGCAGAGCGTCGCGGTATCGCGTTCCCAAGCAGAGCGTGGGAACAAGCTACACGGCATCGCTGCGCGGCGACTGGTTTTACGTTAGACTTCCCCCATGAGCGACGCCACCCCTAAGCGACAATTGACGCTGTTTGATACGACGTGCATCATCGTCGGCATTATCATCGGGGCGGGGATTTACAAGTCAACGCCAGACATCGCCAACTGCGTGAACAGCGGGCCGATGTTGCTGTTGGCCTTCGCCATCGGTGGGTTCATCACGTTGCTGGGGGCGTTGTGCTATGCGGAACTGGCGACCGCTTACCCGCGGGAAGGGGGCGATTACGTTTACCTCTCGCGGGCGTTCGGCCGGCGGGCGGGTTTCCTGTTCGCCTGGGGGGAACTATGGGTCGTCCGCCCCGGCAACATCGGGGCGATGGCATTCGTTTTTGCCGAATACGCGGTGCAGCTTCCGTGGTGGCTGGGTGGCGGCGGAAGCCTGCTGACCTATGCCCTGGCGGCCGTGCTGCTGCTGACCGTCGTTAACGTCCTCGGCGTGCAGACGGGCAAGTGGACGCAAAACGTGCTGACCAGCGTCAAGGTCGTTGGGCTGCTGGGCGTTTTCGCCGTGGGGCTATGGCTGCTCGGCACGCGCTCGCCCGAGCCGCAACCGGCGACGGCAACCTGGGGCGGCGGGTTTCGCCTGGCCATGATCTTGGTGCTGTTTACCTACGGCGGCTGGAATGAAATGTCGTACGTTGCCGCGGAAGTTCGCAACCCGCGGCGCAATATCTTTCGCGCGTTGGTGCTGGGTACAATCGCCGTGACAGGCGTTTACCTACTAGTCAACATCGCGTTCCTCGGGGCGTTGGGGTTTCAAGGCGTGCGCAACACCAACGCCCTGGCCGCCGATGTCTTGCGGATTCCATTCGGGAGCGCCGGCGCGACGGCGATCAGCCTGCTAATTTGCATCTCTTGTCTGGGGGCGATCAACGGGATGATCTTCACCGGGTCGCGCGTGTACTACGCGTTGGGAAAAGAGCACCGGATGTTTGCGTGGCTGGGGCGCTGGAACGGGGCGCTGCAAACGCCGGTGCGGTCGCTGGTGGTGCAAGGCGCGGTGACCATGACCATGATCGCGCTGTTTTACCTGGCAATCGGCGAGAACAGTTTCACCGGGCTGGTCGCGTTCAGCGACCCCTTCTTTTGGTTTTTCATGGTGATGGTCGGGGTCGGATTTTTCATCCTCCGCGAAGGGGATGCCAGAACCGCTCGCCCTTTTCGGACCCCGGCGTACCCGTTGACGCCGTACTTCTTCTACCTTTCGTCCCTATTCATGCTGCACGCCGCGGTCACCTACGCCATGAGCCAATCGCCCGGCGACCGCCCTTGGTATCTCTACTTTGAATCGCTCTGGCCGGTTGGAATCATGCTGCTGGGTTTGGTATTGTCTTGGTTTGATCGCCCGTAGCGGCGGCTTCTAGCCGCCGCGTCAGAGTCGCGGAGCGACGCAATGCGATAGCCTTGGGTTTCAACCCAAGTGTGGAGCGTTAAAGTCGCGGAGCGACGACATGCGATCAGACGTGTCCACATGTCGTCGCCCCGCGACTTCCACGTTTGCGTGCGCACGCGACCTTGGACTAAAGTCCAAGGCTGTCGCATGTCGTCGCTCCGCGACTATGCTGCCCCTCGATCGTCGAGATAGTTGTCGCGAATAGCATCGAATGCGGCAATCAATTCCTCGTTGATGATTCGGCGCGACGAAGATCAAGGTTCAGTTCTGGGTGAAACTTCGATACGAAGCAGGACTGCCACGACAGCGCTTCGTATGGCCGAATGACGACAGGAAAAAACTGAATCGTGAGCGGATCGAACATTTTTCGCCAATGCTGTTTTGGGCGTGCTGCAAATTGCTTGGCCAACCGTGTTCTAAGATCGACGGACCCTCCAGCGTATAAGCGGCGTGATTTAGCACTACTTAGCAAATAGACTCCGGGCGAATTTGGGACATCACGCTTCGTGAGTTTAGCTAGATGAATTGCTTTTCCAAGCTTTGACGGAACGGCTAAAGAAGACGCGTGGGCCATCGCATCGCAAGCCTGTTTCCGGATCTTCAATGCGGCCCAACGGTATTCCAACGGGCTGAAGCCGGGTGAGAAGCGTTTGGCAATCGTATCAAATTCATGCGCCAAAATGGGGTCACACAAGATTTCATCCAGGCTGCTGGCCCGATCATCTTCCAGCATCTTCCAAGCGATCTCGCTCGCGAAGATAAACTCATCACAGTGGCGCCAGTCGAATGATGTTCTGTTCGTTGTGCGGATGTGCGTTAGCTTGCCAGCTTTTCGCAATCGAAACAGCAGGATGTTCCAGGTTCGTGCATCGCCAGCGATTCCAACTCTCGCACATGCGTCTACAAACGCTTCGTTCAGCACAGGATCAGCCACCACGCGATCAACAGAAAACCCATCGTGCGTTAGCCGAAAGGCTTCGACGATGCCTGCCAGGGTCAGTTGCATCTGCACTTCGTCGTAACGGGCTTCGACCGTTTCGCGGTCGCCACGGCGGGTGGCTTCGTTGTTGTCTTTGGGGCGTCGCACACCTTGGATGCGGGGGCCGCTGGTCTTGGGGGCGCTCATCAGCGGTTCAGGCGAACCATCCAGCCGGTCGCCGACGCGGATCGACTTGAGCCGATCGCGGCCGTATTTGATGTACTCCTGCGAAAGATCAAAGCCG
>CALBTA010000222.1 GCA_937967755.1 uncultured Planctomycetaceae bacterium
TGTTATTGCCGCATGTGGAATGCGGGTGGCGGACTTATCGTCGGCCGATTCAGGATTTACGCCGCAGTCGCGCAGAAACTTGTCCATCTGCTCTTCGGTCGGCGGCAGGCCGATGATGTCGAAGTACAGGCGGCGAACCAACGTTCCCGGGCCGGCGGGGCCGTTGGGTGTGAGTTGATTCTCTTCCAGCCTGGCCAGAATGAAATTGTCAATCGGATCGAGCGGCCAATCGGCGTCGTTGACTTTCGGCGCGGCCGGATCGCCAATCGGCTGCCAGGCCCAGTGCGATTTGCGGCGTTTCTCCAGATCAAACTTTTCCCGTGTATCGGCCGAAGCGGAACTGGCTGGGAAAGGAACACCCATCTCCACCCACTTGGTCAGCAGCGCGATCTCCTCTTCCGGCAGCTTGCCCTTGGGCGGCATTTCGTAGTCGCCCTCGTAACTGATCGCGTCGATCAGCAGGCTTTCATCAGGCTTACCCGGTACGACCGCTGCGCCGTTGTCGCCCCCTTCGATGAGCGACTCGCGCGAGTTCATCAGCAACCCGCCTTCCAATCGCTTCGCATCGGTGCCGTGGCACTCGAAGCAACGCTTCACCAACAACGGGCGGATATGCGTCTCGAAGAATTCGTTGGCCTGCGCGGATTTGGCATCAACTTCTTCAGCCGCCGCCTGCGAAGCTGTACCCAGTGCCATGGTGCACGATAGCAAGACCGCTGATAGAACAAACACTCGATTCATCGAAAGGCCGCCGTGCGAGGAGGGACTGATTCTGCGGGAGGGAAGCAACTTCGGCCATTATAGTCGACGCCGCGAAAGCGGGTCAATTTTCCGCCGCCGTGGATGTGAGGGCGAAATCGAAGTCGCCATCGCTGTTGCCGCCCACTTCAGTGGTCAGCGTCGATTCGCGGTTGAATTGGGCCGGAATGAAGTCTTCATACATCAGCCCCATTTCGGGGTTGGTTTGCCGCTCGGGCGGAACGGCCCGCGACCCGCGAATTTCCACCCGCTTTTGTCCCGGCGTGGCCCGAAACTCAAACTTGCCATCGACAATCGGGCTACCTTCGGGTGCTCCGTCGCCGGCAACCGGGAGAAAACTGATCTGGCCTTTTTCGACGAGTTGGCCATCGTAAGTGACGGTGCCGGTTATCAAATGTTTACCGTCGCCACCGCATCCAAGGGTGAACAACGAAGTCACGGCGAGCAATAAGGTGGCTATTCGTAGCGTCATCTTCTGAAGTTTCTTCGCTGAATGAAACAACGTAGCTGAATTCACCAGAGATCGGGCGAAGCCGCCAAGCGTTCGGAACGCTGGCGAGTTTCGCTACGGCGATACCTACCAATTGCCCGGAATCACTTCCTTGCCGGCCCGCGTGCCAAGGCTGTTGTAAATCGTGATGTCGATGTTCTCGGAAAGGAATCGGACTGAGCCGTCACCCAAACCGACGAGCACACCACCGGGATGGTAACTGCGGGCCGAGACGATCACGTCCGTCCCAGTCGGTGTGCAAGGAGCTTCCTCCACGGTTGTCAGGCAGTAGTTGTGCCGATCGGGCTGCGAGGTGTTCGGCGGGTATTTCGTGCTGAACAGCGCCCCCGCGTGAGCCACGTTGTGGTAACGCCTGCGGATATCTTCCTGACCGGAAGCGATCGCACCATCTTTCACAAGAATGATTTCACTGATCATCAACGTGTTGGTTGTGCCATCCTTGATGTCGCCGATGGTGGTTTGTGAACCGACGTAAAAGATACCGTTCAAGTTCGCGCTTTCGGCGTGCCCCCCTTCGTTGAAGAAACCATCGCCCGCCCCCAGCACGTAGTTGCCGTGAAATCCCTGAGCATTCGCCAGCGTCGATCCGTTGTGCACCTTCGGGTTGGCCGGATCGGAGGGGCACATGAACGTCGGGGCAACGGCCGTTTTTTCCGGAAGGTTGGTGTAGGAAAACGACCCGGTCCGCGGGGCGCTCAAATGTTCCGCGTACACATCAGCCATGTTTTGCTGCTCGACGTATGGCAGCATCGCCGCGTACCAACTCCAACGGACCCAGTCGTCGGGCGTGGGCGCCCCGGCCTGCTTCGAATCAATCTGGATGTACTGCGCCGCCGGAAAGTTGCTGTTCGCCGTATGGTAATTGTGCAGCGCCAGGCCAAGCTGCTTCACATTGTTGCTGCACTGCATCCGCCGCGCAGCCGCCCGGGCGCTTTGCACCGCCGGCAACAGCAACGCCACCAGGATGCCAATGATGGCGATCACCACCAACAGTTCGACCAGCGTGAATGCGGAACGGCGACGTTGTTGATGCTTTGGCATAGCAGAAGCCTATTCGTGTTGGCTTTTCAGATACCTGTTCCGAGTACGGGCTCTTTTGCAGTGTTCGCGGTTGCTAGTCACGCCACCCAAATCATTGTCGGTGAAACTTACCCCCAGGGCAAGACAATCAAACAGTCGGCAGCGACTTCGCGCATCGCATCGCACCGCATCGAAGCTGTTGCAGGTTGAATTGGTGGTTCCATCGTTTGCCCCATCGTCGATCTTTGTTCGCAGCGCAACGGAAGCCCAATACCCGCCCTTTCATTTTCAGTGAGATGATTTTTCAACACCACTTTTGGCTGGGGCGCGCTGACAAATTCCGGCATTTTGTCAGCGCGCGATAGGGTCCCAAGGGAATCCCCGGAGCGCTGACAAATT
>CALBTA010000223.1 GCA_937967755.1 uncultured Planctomycetaceae bacterium
CGCCCGTTCAGTACCGCCCGGGCCTTCCCCCCCAGCACCAAATACTGGCTCGCCCGCGGGCCGGCACCCCATAGGACGTACTCTTTGATGAAGTCGGGCGCACCCGGTTCGTCGCGGCGGGTCAGGCGGGCGAATTGAATTGCGTAGCGGGCGACGTGGTCGGCGACGGGAACTTTGCGAACGATCGCGGCTAGCGTTGCGATCTGATCGGCCGAAAGCGTGGGTGTGATCTTCACCTCCACATCAGCCGTTGTCCGTTTGACGATTTGCAGTTCCTCGTCTTCATCCGGGTAATCGACCATTACCATGAACATGAACCGGTCGAGCTGCGCCTCGGGCAATGGGTACGTTCCTTCCTGCTCGATTGGGTTCTGTGTCGCCAACACGAAAAACGGTTCCGGCAGGGCGTGCCGCTCGCCGCCGATGGTCACTTGGTGCTCTTGCATTGCTTCGAGCAACGCCGCCTGTGTTTTCGGCGGGGTGCGGTTGATCTCATCGGCCAGCACGATGTTGGCGAAGACCGGGCCTTTCAGAAATCGAAACACCCGTTCGCCTGATGACTTGTCTTCTTGAATGACTTCGGTGCCGGTGATGTCCGATGGCATCAAGTCGGGCGTGAATTGAATGCGGCTGAAATCGAGCGACAACGCGTCGGACAGCGAACGGATCATCAGCGTTTTCGCCAGCCCCGGCACGCCAACCAGCAGGCAATGCCCGCGGGCGAACAGGGCGATGAGCAATTCCTCAATCACCTGCTGTTGGCCGACGATGGCCTTCGACAGTTCGCTGGTGATTTGCTGGTACGCTTCGTTCAGCCTGGCAACGGCCTGGACATCATCTTCGGGGAGCATGTTGTTCTTTCTATGGTAGCAGGCACACTCCGTGTGCCGTCCGCCGAATGAGAGTTCTTTTAAGGTTGGTTACGGCACACGGAGTGTGCCTACTACTATTCTTGGAACGCGTAAACCTTATCGGCCGTGGTGATGATTAGCTGGTCTCCGGCGACGATGATGTTGCCGCCGGTTAAGCCGCGCCGGGCGAGATCGATCGGCTGGCGGGTTTGCCTGGCCGAGTGCTGATCGAACACATACAACGCATCTTTCGCCGGCCAGTAAACAACATCGCCTGCCAACGCGCCGCGCCCATGCCCGCGCGGCTCGGCCTTATTCGATTCGGGAAAGCGGGCCAGAATATTGCCTGTCTCGGCATCGATCCACCACAAGCGGTTGCCGCTGGCCAGCAGGCGGCCATCGTCGCTGACGCCCAAGATGTGAACAATGTCGCGGGCCGGCAGCGACCAAATGACTTGCCCAGTGGCGGCTTCCAGACAAAGCAATTCGTGGCTATCTGATGGAGCGACGAGCAGCAACCCCTTCCAATAGACGCACGGGTTTACGTCGCGCTGGAAGTTCGTCGCCGGCTCGCCCGATTTTTCCGGATCGAAATTCGCCCGCGGGTAGACGGTCGCCCACAACGTCTTGCCGGTATCGGCAGCGACGGCGGCGACGGCCCCGAGGTTCGTGTTGCAGTACAGAACGCCGTCGTGAAGCGTTAGCAGATTGTGCGTTACCTCTTCGCTGCGGCCGAGGGCGGGCGATTCGGCGGCGCTGAGCCACGTACGCCAATGGGGCTGCCCGGTCTTCAGATCATAAGCGGCGAGATAGCTTTGCGGCTGCGCCAAACTGCGCCGCATCGCCACGAACAGGCCGTCGCCATCGGAGACGGGTGTTCCTTCGAACGCGAACTCATCAGGCGGGTCGATCGGTTCCCACAGCAATTTGCCTTGTTGCTTCAGATCAATCGACACGATCTGATCGTGACCTTCGATCGGCAAGTCGTCGCGCGGCCGCATCGTCACCGGCGAGCCGATGCGGGCGAAGGCATATCGCCCGTGGCTGCTCATCGTCAACCGCGGCACTCCCCAGCGCAAGCGGTCGCTGTACCGCACGGCGAATGGCCGGCTATGTTGCACGACGCCGACGTCGGTTTCGCCTTCGGCCAGCCGCTTCGGCCAGGCGGGCTTGCCGGTCGCCGTTTCGTAAGCCCGCACGCGGGTCTTCTGGTGCGGAAAATCGCGCTGTTGTTCGGACGGGACCAAATCGGCCAGCAGCAACACATCGCCGGCGACAATCGGATGGACGCTCAACAACCCATCCGCCGATTCGCCGATCCGCTGACCGATTCCGCTGGCGACGAGCGATGTTTCATCCATGCTCAGGCGCTCGCCAAGCGGAAACGACCAAGCGGGCGTGCCGGAGATATCGAGCTGCCGCGCGCCGGCGGCGTTGCGGTCCGCATCGCCCGCGAAGGTTGGCCAATCCCGCTGCCCAGCGGGTGCGCGCCACCCGCGGCTTTTCTCCAGCATGGCCGAAAGGGCTTCGTGGAAGTCGACGGTCTTGCCGTTCAGTTTGCCCTGCGCTTTTGGGTGCAGTTCTTTCAGTAGATTTAATTCGAACTCGGCACGCGCCGGCGAACCTTCGTAGATCGAAGCCAGGACCAGCCGGGCTCGAACGTTCGCCAACGGAATGTCCGTATCGGGATACGCCATCACCGTGGGCAGCGGTTTGCCGTCCTTCAGGACATCCGCGATGTCCACTTTCGGATGCCGGCGATGGAAGAACCACATCGGCCCTTCGGCCATTCTCAGTTGCGGGCTGATGCGTAGCCAATAGTCACGGGCAGCCGCCGGCTCGCCCCGTTCCAGCGCAATCTCGCCGAGGGCCAACAGCGCGTCGTCAGCGTGGCTGCTGCAAAACATTTCATCCACGATTTGCTGCAACAACTCTTCGTCGTAGGTCTTCATCGCCGTGCGATACCAATCGCCGGCCAGCGGATCGACTCGGCTCCGGTAGGTTCGCAAGACCTCCGGCGATGAATCGGACAACAACGCCATCCGCATTTGACACCACCGCGAAAGCGGAATGTATCGCCGCGCCAACTTGTCGTCAGCCTCAGTGCCCGCCGCATCAACCGGAATGAGCTTATCCCCGCTGTCCGCCATCAAGCGCGTCAGCGTGTCCACGGCTTCGCCCCATTGCTCGTCGTCAACGAACGCCCCAATGCGCTCTAAGTGCGCGAGCGTCGCGCTAGTTGCTTCATCCAGTTGAACCGCGTCGGAAAGCTGCGTCCTACGGAAGAAAAAATCTTGCCCAAGCGCACCCTGCACGCAGCAAAGCCACAGCGATAGCCCCAGCAGAATTCCGGCGACGGATGCAAGCGATCGGTTCACACCAACATTATACGGTCGAAGCGGGCTGGCGGGAACAAACGGATCATTTGCCGCGTTTGCGGGTTGACGGCGGCTGCGATTTATCGCCCGCGGCGTATCCTTCAATCATTCGCCCTAGATAGAACGCCGCGAAGCCAAACACCAGGGCGACTAGCAACTGCGCAGGGCGAATCCCGCCCAACAGTTGCACCACCATGGCAACTGGCAGGATGGCTAACCCGAATATCTGCATGGTGCGGCCCAACGCTCTCATGG
>CALBTA010000224.1 GCA_937967755.1 uncultured Planctomycetaceae bacterium
TACGTTTAGCAACCTCGTCGGGCCTTCGGCCGCGGCCACCGCGGGAACTGGCGCAAACGACTTTTTCTGGGGCAGCAACGGGGCTGCGGTCGAACCGTTGACCGCCAACGAGGCCATCGGCGGGCTTGATTTGTCGACGGGCATTCTCAATCCCGGAAACACCAGTCAGGGAGCGGTGAATGTGATTTTTCCCACGGCCATCAATGATGCCAATGGTGGGCTGGCCAATATCTTTGTCTTCAACCCCGATTCAGGCGGGCCGGACGAAACTTGGACCGTCGAGGCGATTATCGGCGGCGATGAAAACTCGCCCATCCTCAGCGGGGATGTGTTCAGCTTCGGCGAAGGCGATTTGGGCGATACCCTGATCGACATTGCGCACCAAAGAAATTCGGGTGGAAACTTTACCCAAAGCGAATTTGGGATCGGCATTGATTTACTCGGTGACTTAAATGTCAGCTCGCTCATCGGGTTGCAAATCAACACGCCGAACGGTGACCCCTCCGTGGTGGCGGCTGAAGTCGCGGTCCCGGAACCGGCCAGCATCGCTTTGTGGACGCTACTCGGATTGGCCGCATGCGGATACGCCTACCGTCGTCGTCGGAAGGTTGCCTAGGCAGCAAGATTTGTTAACCAATCGACGCCCGCGCCAGGATTCAACCGCGCGGGCGTTTTAATTTTCAGCCTTGGCAATTCCGGTCATGGGTTGGGCGCAGGCCACTCGCCTAAGTCTTGATCCGTTACACAAAAGTATCAAATACGTGATATAATCTGACACGCGTTTGGCTTCTCATCGCTTTCAGCTCTGGTGATATGATGAAAAAGTCCGGGTTCACACTGGTTGAATTGCTGGTGGTGATTGCCATCATCGGCATTCTGGTTTCTTTGCTGTTGCCCGCCGTGCAGCAAGCCCGCGAGGCGGCGCGGCGGATGCAGTGCAGCAATAATTTGAAGCAACTGGGGCTGGCGTTGCATAACTATCAAACGGCGCACAGCGAGCAATTTCCAATTGGCGCACCGGGCGGGAATGAGCATGGGATGTGGACAACCATGCTGCCTTACCTGGAGCAGCAGAACATCTATGACAGTTGTGAGTTTGACGGCAACACTGGCGATGACCCGATGTTGATGACTCCGATCGCGGTGTACATTTGCCCATCTTACATCCACAAAAAGGTTTACCCCACCGGTTCGACGACGCACAGTTACCAAACTGGTGCGATGCTAACGTACCAAGGTGTCGCAGGCGGCATTGTGGAGACAGGGCAAGCGGTGCAAACATCTTCGCATGGCGACGTGCCGAAGAACGGGATGTTCGGTTATGAATTCGCCCGTTCCATATCCGATATTAAGGACGGAACGACCAACACGCTGGCCATCGGAGAGTTCATTCACATCGACAAAGCCGCCGGCAGCAGTTACGGTTCGCCACCGGGCAACGTACGCGCGTGGGTCCGTGGAGACAACGGCAGTTGGGGAAGCTACTCATTCAAAGCCGCCGAGCATCCGCCCAACGCCGACGTGGACCGCATCGCCGATGGCGTGTCGTTTAACCACTTGCCGATGGGCAGTTACCACGATGGAATCACGCTGTTTGTGTTTGGCGACGGCAGCGTCCACCCGTTGGCCGATTCCATAGATTTCGCCGTCTACCAGGCGCTGTCCACGGTCAATGGCAAAGAAGTCATTTCGGCTGATGGGTATTGATACTGGGCTGCCAAGCATCACCCTACCTCTAGAGCAAACAGGAGTAATCGATTCGTGATTCGCATCGGCCCTAGGTCTCTCCTCACTCTTCTCTCTTCCCTCCTCATACTCACGTTGGTCGGTTGCAATCGCGGCCCAACCCTAACGCCGGTCAAGGGCAAAGTCCTCTACAACGGCGAGCCGCTGAAGTTCGGCGGTGTGATGTTCCAACCCGAAGGGGGCCAACCAGCCAGGGCGGAAATTCAGCCCGATGGGACGTTCACCTTGACGACTAACAGCCGCGGCGACGGTGCCACGGTTGGCCGAAACCGCGTCCGGGTCACCTGTTATCCCGCCCAATCGCCGGAGGCGCAGGCCAGCGAGGGCGAAGCGGCCCTCGGCGAATCGCTGATCCCGAAGAAGTACACCGACATCGATACCAGCGGGATCCTGGTCGAAGTAAGTAAGGGTGGCGACGAGGTGATCATCGAACTGACGGATGACTCCTAGTGCTTTGTGACAGCTCAAGTTTTCCCGTAGCAGAAGTCGTGAGACTTTTGGAAATTCGGTCCCAGAAACGAATTCCTCGAACTCTCACGAGTTCGGCTACCCTAAATTCAAGGCGTGACTTTGCACTAGCTAATCTCACTCAGCAGGCAGGGGTTATCAGTCCTGCAACCGATGCTTCTGAAAGAACGCCCACATGGCTTCGTTGGCGTTGAGGTTGGCCGTCGACTTGCCGAGGAATCGCAGTTTGGGCTGTTGGCCGGGCCACGTGTGACCGCCCTCGGTGATCTTGTAGTGAACAACCAGCGCTTCGCCGTCGTCGTTGGTGTATTCGTAAAGCGTAATCGCCGTACCGTCTTCCACTTCGGTATCCAGCTCAGTCACAACCGGCTTCGTGCCGCAGGTGTTAGCTTTTATCCACTGCGAAAGGGAATGCTCGACCGAGAAGAAGTCGGTGCGCGACAAGCTTCGCTTTCCCGGTCCGCCGCCGTAGGCCGCGAATTCGTCTTCGTCCCCATGAAAGTGGCAAACAGGCACGGGGCGGCTGGGTGAACATTCGGCTTTGCCCATCGGCCCAGCCACGGGTGCGATGGCCGCGACCGTGCCGGCCATCTCGTCAGCAACCCTGTACGCCATGATCTCGCCGTTAGACATGCCGATCGCGTAGATTAATTTCGCATCGATGGGGGCCAGCTGGCCGGCTTCATCGATCACCGCTTTGGTGAACTTTACATCGTCCGCGTTTTGCCGCTGGGCATAGCCGCAGCAGTTTCCACCGTTGAATGTTTTGGCCCGTTCCGTCCGGCCGGTTCCGTTGGGATAGACGACGACGAAGCCGTGTTCATCCGCCGTTTCGTTCAGGCCGCAAAACTGGACCATTTGTTCAGCATTAGAACCGCCGCCGTGAAAGGCGATCACCAATGCGAACCCCTCGCGCGGCGCATGCTGATCCTTGGGAATGTAAATCAAAAACTCCCGGGCGCGATCATCAACCGTGATCGACCGCTCATGTAATCCGGGTTCCAGGTGATCCGCGGAAAGAGTCATGGCTACGAACAGAAGCAAGGTCATGGCAACGCCCTCTGGAAAATGCGAAAGGTAAAGGTTAATACCCTTCGATCTTCTTCGTGTTTCAACGATGCCCGGCAGCGCAGTGTTTCCAAAAGCAGTGTTTCCACAACTTGCCGCTTGGAATCGCGCTGCCGGCGATTTACGATGAAGCCGTTCGATTCGCGACTTTCCAGAAAGAACGGGTAACAGTATGCGCCGCGTTGCTCCATTTTTACTCCTCGCCCTATTTCTTTCGGCTCCAGCGTTGGCCGGCGACCGCCCCAATATCTTGATGATCCTGGTCGACGATCTCGGCTACGGCGATCTCAGCAGTTACGGGGCAAAGGATTTGCAATCCCCGCAAATCGACAAGCTGGTGGCCGAAGGAATGCGCTTCGACAATTTCTACGCCAACTGCCCCGTCTGTTCGCCAACGCGGGCGTCGCTGATGACGGGGTGCTATCCGGAAGTGGTCGGCGTTCCCGGCGTCCTTCGCACTTACGAGCAGGACAACTGGGGCTACCTCGACCCGAAGGTGACGACGCTGCCGGACGTTCTTAGCAAGGCCGGCTATCACACGGCGATGGTTGGCAAGTGGCATTTGGGGCTGGAGAAGCCGAATATCCCGACGGCGCGCGGGTTTCAGTTTTTCCAAGGCTTTTTGGGCGACATGATGGACGACTACTACAAGCACCGCCGGCATGGCATCCACTACATGCGGCTGGGCGAGAAGGCGATTCATCCCGAAGGCCACGCGACCGACTTATTCAGCGACTGGGCGTGCGACTATTTGGATTCGCGAAAAGACGAAGCGGCACCGTTCTTTCTGTACCTCGCTTACAACGCCCCGCACACGCCCATCCAACCGCCCGCCGAGTGGGTGGCGAAAGTGAAGCAGCGCGAACGCGGCATCGACGATCGCCGCGCCAAACTCGTTGCGCTGATCGAACACATGGATGCCGGCATCGGCCAGGTGATGGACAAGTTAGAAGCGAACGGACTGGCGAAAAACACGCTAGTCATCTTTTCATCCGACAACGGCGGCCAACTGAACGTCGGAGCGAACAACGGCCCGCTGCGCGACGGAAAGCAAAGCATGTACGAAGGCGGCCTGAAAGTTTCCACATGCACCGTCTGGCCCGGCAAGATCGAAGCCGGCAGCCGATCCGCCGCGCTGGCCATTACAATGGACCTGTTTCCGACAATTTGCGAAGTCGCCGGCGCGAAGTCGCCCGAAAACATCGACGGGCAATCGATTCTACCCATTCTGCTGGGCGAGAAAGAAGAAATACCCACCCGCGATTTGTACTTCCACCGCCGCGAAGGGGGCACGCGCTACGGCGGGTTGATCATCAATGCTGTGCGCCGGGGCGATTGGAAATTACTGCAGAACAGCCCCTTCGCCCCGCAGGAACTGTACAACCTCAAGGATGACCCTCAGGAGCAGCACAATCTGGCCGGGAAGAATCGAAAGAAGTTCGAAGAATTGGCGGCCGCACTACGGAAGCAGGTGCAACTCGGCGGAAGTGTGCCTTGGCAGCGGCCTTAGCCGAAGCACTCGTCAAGAACAAAAAACGAGGGACGCTCGCGCGTCCCTCGTTGGTCTTCCATCGAAGTCTCGATTAGGAACCATCGGCGTCAGCGTCAGCTCCGTCGGCGTCCGCTCCAGCGGCATCCGCACCATCGGCGTCAGCACCGTCTGCATCCGCGCCATCGGCATCGGCAGCCGGCTCATCCGAATCCGCATCGGCTTCGTCGGCGTGATCATGGCCATCGGCATCGGCTTCGCCGTCGGCGTCCGCGTCACCCGCATCGGCATCAGCGGCTGGGGGCGTCGGGGCGGGATCTTCGGCGGGAGGGCAACCGACGGTGAAGACGGTCACGCACAACATCGCAAGCAAGGCAAGGAACTTCTTCATTACAA
>CALBTA010000225.1 GCA_937967755.1 uncultured Planctomycetaceae bacterium
CTGACCGGCACTGTTTGTGACGGAACCGCATAGGCCGCAGGCGCATTGCTTTGCGCATCCAGACCAGGGCTTGCTTTGCCTTGCGCTGGTGTAGCGGGAACGGGGCGAATGGGTGTGATGGGTTGCGCAGCCGCCGACTCACCAAGTGATTCCGAGTCCGGCGATCCCGTATGCGCGACAGGTTCCGCGGGATCCGGCGTCGTGTCAGCCATCGCCGTCTTGGATGACCCCGGCGGCTCAAATCCAGGGGGATACATGCTTGAAGAAGCCGGCTGCTCCTTCGTTGCAACCGCCGCCGGTTGCTTCTCACCGCTTGCGGCTTCGCCCTGACCCGCTTCCAGTTTCCCTTCCGGACCAAACCCCGGCGGATACATCGAAGTAGAAGAAGGGGAAGACGAAGATGGAACAGGGGAAGACGGCGGCGAAGAAGCTTCCGATGTTGGCGGCGACGGAGCGGGCTGCGGCTTGACCGGGCGGGTTGGCTGAACTGGAACGGAGGGCGAGGACGCCGGCGACGAAGGAACCGGCGACGATTTCGCTCCCGCAGCGGTGACCGTCACCACGCTTTGGCAATGCGGGCAGGCGACCTGCTGACCAGCCATCGACGTTCCGACCCGGAATTCCCCTTGGCACTGTGGGCAATTGAACTGCGTGACGCCGCCCGGTGTTGTTGTAGTCGCTGGCGACGGAGCGCTAGGCGCTTCGGTTGGTGTCGGGGCGGGTGTTTCCATGCTTGCAGGCAACGTCGCCACCTGCTGACAATGGGGGCAACTCACCTGCATTCCGGCCAAGGTGCTATCGACCTGATACACGCCCTGACAGTGAGGGCAATTAAATTGAACCGCGGCCATAAACACTCCCGGTCTGCATCGCCCTGGCGGCTTTTCGTAGAACAATTGTCCTCAATTTTTCCGAAGTGTTTGCACGGTTGCAGGGCAAGAACAATTGCGACAATTGTTCTACACTCAGCCCCTATCTTAGTTCGCACCGCCCCCGCCCAACAACCGACCAATCGGATGAACGCTGTATGAAGAACCCGCCGGAACAACGCCTCCCGTCGGGTCAACAGTTGGTCGCTGCGGGCAAGTGGCCCATCGTCGGCGAACGGGAACCGGCCAATTCTACAGCGGAGTGGACCGTCGAAATGGTGGGCCGCGTTGACCATCCACAAAGTTGGTCCCTTGAGGAGCTTCGTGGCTTGCCACAAGATTCCGTAACTGTGGATATTCACTGCGTAACGCGGTGGTCAAAGCTGCAAACGAATTTCACAGGCGTGATGCTGAAAACGCTTTTGCAAAAAGCCGGCGTGCAAGCCGAAGCCAGATTCGTTTCGTTCGTCGCGGCCAGCGACCGGCAGCATAGCACGTCGCTGCCGCTTCAGGACGCAATTGATTTGGGAGTTTTTATCGCACTAACGCATGAGGGCCGACCTTTGCCGACTGAACATGGCGGCCCGGTTCGTGTCATCACCCCAAGCCAGTATTTCTACAAAAGCCTGAAGTGGTTGCGGCGAATCGAACTGCTCAACGAAGATCGGCTGGGTTATTGGGAAGCGGAAGCGGGCTACCACAACGTCGCGGACCCATGGCGCGAGCAGCGGTACATCGCCCCGAACATCAGTAAACAACTGGCGGCGCGGCTTATTGAATCGCGAGACTTCACCGGGCAAGAGTTACGCGGAATCGACCTGAGAAACCGTGACCTAAAGGGTTTGACCGCCAACGACGCATTGCTTCGCGATGCCGACTTTCGCGATTGTGATTTGGCTGGTGCAAACTTCGATCGCGCCAACCTTTCCAACGCCCATTTTCAAAACTCCAACCTGCACGGCACATCGTTTATTCGGGCGGACTGTGAAGGGGCCAACTTTGCCGGAGCGGATTTGTGTGGCGCCGACTTTACTGACGCATCGTTGTTAGCTGCCACGTTTTCGCCGAATGCCAAGATCGACGAGACGACGCGAATCTCCGAAGACCAACTGCAAACGCTGATGCCTGTCGAAGCCGAATACTTGCAGGCTGTGCTCCGGTCGTAGGGATTGGGAGATTCAAATCGACTTACGGCACCGAGTCTGGGCGAGCAAGTTTGCCAGCACCGAGCGTAAGCTAGATTTTAGCTCAACCAATAGCCCACTGACGAAGAGATTGCCATGCGCTACATCCCGATCATCATTGCTGTCGCCGTCACCTGCCTGGCGATTCTTTGGGCAACCAGCGATGCCAGCGCTCACGGGTTTGCGCCCGGGAATTGCCACGGGCATTCGGCGTCCCACTCCGGTCCACATCACGCCGGCCATGTGTACGTCATTCCGCAACCGGTGCACGGCGGCTATCTAACGCCCAGCCCCAAGCCCTCGTTCGCCTACGGTTGGTTCGGCGTCAAGCCGCGGCGGCATAAGGGCGTTCACTACGGCTACTACAACAACTATACGCAGTGGTCGAATCGGTAGACGAGACACGCCGTGTCAAAAAAATCAGAACGTGATGCGGCCACGGATGATGAAGCTGGAATCGATTTCAACCGTCGGGGTGGGGCTGACGTATTCAATTTCTCGCCCGAAGACGTAGCCAGCTTCGATCGCTCTTCCAGCACCGCCGCAAAGTTTCACCTCTTTGCCAA
>CALBTA010000226.1 GCA_937967755.1 uncultured Planctomycetaceae bacterium
CGCTGACGACGCCGACGCCCGCACGATGGGACTGGTCGCCATGCGTTCGGGCGCGCTGAACGCAGAGGACCCCGAGTCGCGCGAAAAGCTGTTGAGTGCCGTGACCGCGAAAGTGCAGGAAGAGTTGAAGAGCGAAGAGTTACAACCTTCCGACCTGACCAACCTGGCGGCTGTCGCCGAGGAGATGGGCGAAGGCCACGAGGCGCTGGCGAAAGAGATCGAGACGAAATTGCTGGCCAGCGTGAAGGATACGTTAGCGGCCGACGACGTTGACGCCCGCACGATCGGCAACATCTTAGGCAACGTCGCCACGCCGGCGGAATACAACGGCAATTTCGCGCTGGCCAAGGAAGTCACCACGGCGCTGGCCGGCGCGGTGACGAAACTGGAAGATCAGAACGACCGCGAGGGTTTGACCGAACAGATCGAAGCGGCCCAAACGCGGGCGGGTCTCGTCGGGCAGACGTTGACGGTCGAAGGGGCGCTGCTCGAAGGCGAGCCGTTCGATTGGGCCAAGTATGAAGGCAAGGTTGTGCTCGTCGACTTCTGGGCCACCTGGTGCGGCCCTTGCCTGGCCGAGATCCCGAACATTTTAGAGAACTACGAACTGTACAAAGAGCACGGGTTCGAAGTGATCGGCGTGAACATTGACGAAGACCCGGCCACCGTCGTGCGGTTCTTTGCCGCCCGCGGCGAGCTGCCGTGGCCGACGGTCATCAGCGCCGACCCCGAAACGACCGGCCCGCAAATGCCGATGGCCCGCAAGTGCGGCGTCGTGTCGATTCCGTTCGTGATCCTGGTCGGCCGCGACGGCAAAGTGCTGGGCATCCACGTCCGCGGGCCGCTATTGGGCGAGCGGCTGGCCGAACTGTTCCCCGAGGCAGAAGCGCCCGAAGAAGACCCGCCCGAAGGTGAAGACGAACCTGCCGGAGATGGGTCGAAAGAACCGACAGGTGACACCGAAGCACCGCCTGCTGAGGGAAACGGTGAAAAAGAACCGGTGCTGGAAAGTCCGTAGCGTCGTTAGCAAGCAATGACCAGCACCCAAACTTCCGGCACGGTGACCTGTGCGAATTGCGAAAGCGTTTACCGGCTCGCCGAGGCGGGTGACGCTTGTGTGAATTGCGGTGCGCCGCTGGCTACTTCCGCCTGGCTGGATACCAGTGTTGAGCCGACCTACCTCGGCGTGTTGTCGTTTCTTAAGCCAGTCAATGATTTGGTGACCAAGGCTTACGAAGGAACCGACATGCTGGCCGAAGCCGGCGGGCGAACGCTCCAGGAGCGCGTCAGCGGGCCAGTGATGTGTGGTTGGTGCCGCCAGCAGTACGAAGCCCGGCCGGCTTCGCCCAACTGCGCTTCGTGTGGCGGCGTACTGCCCAAACCGCCCGGTGCCGAAGCGGGCGACCCGCCGCCGCGTCCGCCCCGGCGGTTGCCGTCGCAGTTTTTCCTTCAACTTTACGTGAAGCAAAACTTCGGCGGGCTGATCGGCCTGGCGTTGATCGTGTTGGGAATTCCCTCGCTTTACTTTCCGTTGGTCGGCGTGCCGATGCTGTTGTTGGGCGCGGTGATCGCTTACAGCAACTTCGTCACCGCCCGGCGAAGACACGTGGCGTTGGCCCGGGGCGCAGCGGCGCGCGGGCAAATTGAACGGGTCGAGCGTTGGGGCGACAAATCCCAAGGGGGCTATAGCCAAATGTACCGCGTCTGGTTTCGCTTTGAATCAGGCGGCCGGCCATACACGGGGATGAAATACACCTACGACCCGAGCATCACCAACCACTTCGAACACGAACCGATCTGGGTCGTCTGCCTGCCCGGCAGCCCAAAGTACCACGACATCTGGCCTCCGCTGGCGTGAAGCGCAGAGCCGAACTGCGTTTCATTCTGCCGCCCAAGTTGGCGAAGGGGCGTTGTAGGTCACCGCTTCTCCGGCCAGCGGGTGCTTCAGTTCCATGCTGGCGGAGTGCAATTGCAGCGGCGGGGCGTCGGGCGGGTTGGCCGCGGCGGTTCCAAGCTGGTAATCGCGAAGGTAGATCGCGTCGCCGACGATGGGTATGTTCATCGCCCACAGGTGAACGCGGATTTGGTTCGTGCGGCCCGTTAGCGGCTGGGCGGTTAGCAGCGCCGTGCCGTCTGCCGCTTCATGTTGCACTTTGAACTGCGTGCGGGCGGGTTGGCCATCGGCATCGGGCAACCGGATGCCGCCGGGGCCGGGCTTGTCGGAGATCGCCAGATCGCACGTGAAATTCGCCTGCAGCGGAGAGCCATGCACGCGGGCTAGGTAAAACTTCCGCACCTCGCCAGCGGCAAATTGCTGATGAAGCTGCGCGGCAATCGCCCGTGACTTACACAGGACGACCACGCCTGAAGTATCCGCATCCAACCGATGTGCCGGCCGCAACCGCAGCGGCTTATAAACATGATTCAGGACGTAGCTGAGCGTATTGCGGTTGAAACGCCCGCAAGGGTGGATCGGCAGTGGGGCGGGCTTGTTGACGACGACCAGCGCCTCGTCTTCATGCAGCACTTCTATCGCCCCGTTCACATCAGGCTCCCGCGTCGCCGGCATCTGGTGCAACAACCGCTGCCCGGCGCGGACGATGTGATCCGGTCCGATAGACTGCCCCTCGCAATGCAGTTGCCCTTGGCGGCAGACCTCTTCCCACTGGTCGCGCGAAAGCTGCGTGTGGATGGCGTCGAAGAATTCGAGCAACGGCTGGCCGTCGTGCCGTTGCGGCACTCGAATAGGGCGAACGTTATCGTACGGCTGGCTGCCGGGCAGCGGGTCGGTTGCGTGCCCAATCGCCGCGTGGCGCAGCGCGAGCAATTCCTCTGCCGAGCGGGCTTCGTCTTGGTGGCAATGCGGGCAACACTCGCCTTCGACGAACAGCGGCGACGCTTGCTCCGCGGGCGAGAGGATCGCCTGGCAGGCGAAGCACATGGTCAGCTTCGACTCGCGCAATTGCGGATCAACGGCGACCCGTTTGTCGAAGACGAAGCACTCGCCCTCAAAGTGTTCGCCGCCGCATTGCTCGAAGTATTTCAGGATGCCGCCGTCGAGCTGATAGACTTCCGCGAAGCCTTCCCGCTCAAGCAGAGGCGCCGCCTTCTCGCAGCGAATACCACCGGTGCAGAAAGTGACGACCGGTTGCTGCTTCAGCTCTTCGGGAAGTTCATGAACCGCCGCCGGAAAGTCGCGAAAGTGATCGATGCCGATCGCGGTCGCGCCCGTGAACGTGCCCGCTTCGACTTCGAAGTCATTGCGCGCATCGAGGAGCGTCACCGGGCGGTTTTCATCCAGCCAACGCTTCAAATCGCGCGGCGAAATGCGCGGCGAAGTCGCTTGCCGCGGATCGATCCCCTCAACCCCGAAGGCGATGATCTCGCATTTGATCTTCACCAGCATGCGGTTGAAAGGTTGCTCGTCGCTGAGGCTTTCCTTGACGTCTAACTGGCCGATCGCGGGGATTGATTGCAAATGGGAAAGCAGCGCTTCGGTACCTACTTTACTTCCGGCAACGAATAGGTTGATGCCCTCGGGCGCGATGAGGATTGTGCCTTTGAGCTGCTGCTCGCCGCAGAGGGTGTGGAGGTCGCTGCGCAGCTGGCCAAGGTCGCTCAGGTCGGCGAAGCGGTAGGCGGCGATGTTGACGATCGAAGGCATGAGACCAGAACTGTGAACGGCCGTGTGCCACTGCTTGAAGTCGGATCTAAGTGGTTTCGCGCATCATCCTACCACGACTTCAAGCAGTGCCACACGGCCCCGCTACGGGTTGCCGATTAGCTGTTCGACCCCGTAACCCAGCGAGCCGGCGATGGCGTAAAGGACGAAGATGCCGTACAGCCCGCAGAGGATGAACGCTTTGCCGCGTGTCAACCGCTGGTGGTGCCACATGATCAGCAGCGTGATGACCGTCAGTACCAACAGCAAGATGCGAATGCCAACCAGGCCCGCCATCGGGCTGCCGTCCTCTTGCGTCAGGCTGATGGGCACCCAGCCGTTCAGATAGCATCCAACCAACAGCGGGATGGCGAGGCAGACGCAGATGTCAAAGATGTTCGAGCCAAACGCGTTCGCGACCGCCCCATCGTCGTCGCCCCGCCGCGACGCGCCGATTGAGAGAAACGTATCGGGCACACTGCTGGCCGCGGCGGCGACGATCACGGCGACGAAGAATATCGGCACGTTCATGACCAGCGACGCTTCGCGTGTGACTTCGACTAACCAGTAGCACGATGCGGCCGCAACGACCGTGGCGAACGCAATGACCAGCCAGGCGGTGATCGACGTTAGCGGAACTTCAAACAGGCCGAACAAGGCGCTGGCGGCGTCGGGCTCTTCTTCCCCCTCTTCGTCGATGTCGTCGATCTCGCCTTGCGCCTTGGCCGACAGTCGGGCATGAACTTCTTCCACCAACGCCGCGCTGGGCCGGATTTCTTGAGCGTTAAGCGCATCTTCGATTTGGCTGGTTTGCAACCCTGCGAACTTACCGCCGAGGTGATCGTCCACGGCGTGGATCGCCCGGCGAAAACGGCCGGCGTCGGCGTAGAGTTTTCTCACGTAGCTGATGTACAGCACCAGCAGCACGACGCCCATCCACCAGTGCATTTGGTTTTGGAACAGGAAAACAATCAGCAACAATTCGCACCCGAGGAACCACATACCGTCGCGCAGGATCACGGTCTTGGCGATGTCGATGGCGGGGCGGCTGCGGCGGACGTAGGAAATGACCAGCGCGCAAATCGCCGGGATTAGAATCATGTTGTAGATCGCGCTGCCAGCGCATGTGGCAACCGTCGGGCCGTAACCGTGGCTGCCTGCCGCCTTCAAGTCTTCGGCTGAATCGCCGGCGGCAAAGATAGCGAGCACCACGAAGAAAATTCCGGTAAACAGTTCCGGCATGCTGCTGGCGACCGCATCGAGCGTCGCCCCGCGCACCGAACCGGGGATGTGAAACTTCATCCCGATCCACTGGGCCGCTTCGGCGAAGGGGTCGCAGGCTTGCCAAATGACGATCGAGATCACCACCACCTGGCTGAGCAGGAAGGCAACGTGTAGCGCCGTGCCGCCGACGGTGGCCCAAACCAGCCCGGTCGACGCCATCACAGAGAGCCAGATGAGTGAAACGGATAGCCCGATTTTGTCGACGCCAGAGGCTTCCGTGTCCGCGTTGGCCATGGGGCGGGGTTTATTGAAGTAGGACTAACGCGTCCGAGGTCATTCGAGAGGTAGGGACGGGTTACAAACCCGTCCTACGTTGATGAGATGATGATAGAATTCCCGCCCGTAGCCCGCAAGGTTCACACGTCTTCTGTTGTGCCGGAATCCGTGCCATCGTCGGCGGGCGGAAATTCCACCCGATCATAGATTTCCGCAAGCGGAAGCACACAGTCAACGGCCGTCAACAATGCAGAAGCGTCTAGTCCCGCAAATGACTTCAGCGACCAAGTCGAGTCGTCCTCGCGATGAAAGACTTCGATCCGAGGTTCTGCCTGGGAGATGAGTACGTAGTCCATCAGCGTCGGATTCCAGTCACGAAGACGAATGAATTTTTGTCCGCGGTCAAACGCCTCGGTCGATGGCGAGAGTACTTCAATGACGGCCGTGGGGTTGAGGACCACGTCGCGGTGTTCGTCATGAAATATAATGTCGTCGCATATGACCAGCGCATCCGGATAAGAAAAAAGTCCTTTCGTGCCACTACCATGCGGCCGATTGGGGCCACTGCGGACCTTTGTATCCTTCGTGCGAGCGCGACACCGCTTCCCTTTGAGTTGGGCGTGAAGCACGCCGACGAGATTGACAGTAATTTCGCCGTGCGCACTGCTCTCCCCCGCCATGGCGATGATCTCGCCGTCCAGAAATTCACTCCGGTGTTCGGCTTCGCGTTCCAGACGAAGGTACTCGTCGATCGTGATCTTCTCCGCCGTACTCAATTGTGGCATCGACATGGTTGACCTCCCGAAATCGTATTGCGCCCTCGCACGAATGAACGCAACTATGTTATACCACGAACCGAAAGTAGCGGGCATACGGTAGCAGACACACTCCGAGTGTCGCCCGCCAAACCACTTTCAACATCGATTCTGTTACGCCACACGGAGTGTGCCTACTACTATGCTTTGGCCCGTCATTACCTTCGTCCTGTTCATCGCGGGTTTTCCGCTGCTGATCGTCGGTGCCGACGCGCTGGTGAAAGGGGCGTCGCGGTTGGCGGTGGCTTGGGGCGTTTCGGCGTTGGCGGTTGGGCTGACCGTGGTCGCTTACGGGACGAGCATGCCCGAGTTGGCCGTCACCGTGCTGGCGGTGTGGAATGACGAAACCACCATCGAAACCGTCACCGACGAAGAAGATCCGACGTTGGCTGATGAGCAGTCGAAAGGGCGTGCATCGGACATCGCCGTGGGCAACGTGGTGGGCAGCAATATCGCCAATGTCTTGCTGGTGCTGGGTGCGGCGGCGACAATCGCGCCGCTGATTGTGCCGCGAGAAGTCGTCAAACGCAGCTTGCCGTTGATGATCTTCGTTTCCATCTTAGCGGCCGCCTTCGCCTGGGACTTCGACGGCGACGGCCGGGTCTTCATCACCTGGTGGCAAGGGCTGATCTTGGTCGTCGGCGTGCTGGTCTATACCTGGAGAGCGCTGTTGCGCGGCCGTACACTGCAGCGGCTGGAAAAATCGCAATCCGAGGAAATTGACGAAGACTTCGGCAAAATGGGCAGCGGCAACTGGGCCTGGATGATTGAAGTGCTGCGCATCGTGTTGGGGCTGGTTTGCCTTGTCGCAGGCGGAAAGTTTCTGGTCGATGGAGCGGTTGCGGTGGCGACCTGGCTGAGCGTTAGTAAGCTGATGATTTCTCTGACCATCGTCGCCATTGGCACGTCGTTGCCCGAAGTTGCCACCTGCGTGGTCGCCGTGATGCGGGGGCATCGCGATTTGGCCGTGGGTAACGCGGTCGGCAGCAACATTTTCAACGTCTTGCTCGTGCTCGGTGCGTGTGCCCTGGTCGCACCCGGCGGCGGCATCGAAATCAGCCCGTTGGCTTCGTCGCGCGACTTCCCGATCATGGTGGTCGTCGCGCTGCTCACGCTGCCGGTCTTCTATACGACCTACATCATCGCCCGTTGGGAAGGCTGGGTCTTCTTGGTTTTGTACTTTGCGTACACCACCTATCTAGTCTTGCGGGCATCGGGCGACGACGCCCCGTTCGGCTGGCTGATGATCTGGGTCGTCGCCATCGTCTTCGCCGTGGTGCTGACGCAAAGCGCCTGGCAGTTCTTTGCGAAGCGGCAACCGCACACGCGGGTTGATACGCGAGTCGACTAGCGTCATGCCGTAGCGATTGTGCCGGTTAGCACGCCGCCGCGCGGCGCGCGGGACCGCACGGTGTGAGCTATCCTTTCCTTGGGAAGCCCTGTTGTGGAAAGGCCAACAACTGTTCACCCGCGCTTGAGATCAATTGTCATGACAACTGCCGAATTGCCAGCCGAATTAATCTATTCCGAACTAGGCAGCGATCCCGCCTTCGGCCCGATTGTCTCGATGTACGTCGACGAAATGCCCGGCCGCGTTGAAGACTTGCTCCTAACTCACGCCGCCGGCGATGTCAAAGAACTGCAACGCAAGGCGCACCAACTCAAAGGATCGTCAGGCAGCTACGGCTTCCGTGAAGTAACGCCGCAGGCTGCCGCGTTGGAAGACGCGCTGAAATCCGACGCGCCTCTCGGCGACGTAGAATCGGCGCTGGAAGAACTGGTCGCGGTATGCCAGCGCGTTCGCGCTGGCTCGCCACCGTCGAACTGATTGCTGGCTCAATACTCCCGATCTTTCACAAACCCGGGCATAGGTAAGGGGTATTTTCCGTCGTCGCCGGCTTGGACGGGGGCGGGCCCGTCGAGGGTTACCATTTCGAGGGTGGGGGCGAATTCGTGGTCGCAGTTGAGGATGTCGTCCATCGTGACGATTTGCCCAGTGTGGGCGGCCATGCGGCCCATCGAGGCAGTGACACTGGCCATCGCCCCGCGCTCTACCTCGTTGTACTTCTCGTCGTTGCGAATCGCGTTGATCAAATTTTCCCACTCAACCTGGTACGGGTTGGGTTCAGGCTTGTCGTATTTCCAGCTTAGCTCGGCGTCGACAATGTTGTGCCCTTTGTAGAACCGGCTGCGGGCGGGAATGTGCCCAGCTGACGAGAAAACGCACGAACCTTTCGTGCCGTGGGCGTAAGTCGCGAATTCGTTGTGGCAGCCGGGAATGGTCCGCCCGTCGACGGTCATTTTTGTGCCGTCCTTGAAGGTGTACTCCATCGCGTAATGATCGAAGTTCTGATCAATGTTGTCACCGCGATAATGACGCCCGCCGGTGGCTTGGGCTTTGATCGGCCAGTCGTTCTTCACCCAGCAGGCTTCGTCGATGTTGTGGATCAGGAAGTCGCTGACTGCTCCTCCGGATAGCCAGAGGAACGAATGGAAGCGCTGAATCTGATACATCAGTTCGCTGATGCCGTCGGGCTTGGGGCCGCTGTGGGCCGAAGCGGTCGGGCCGGCCATGCGGTAAGCGCGAAGCAGCAAGATGTCGCCCAATTCGCCGTCGTGGATTCGCTTGGCCGCTTCGCCCCGGGCGTGGCAATGCCGGCACATCAACCCGACGCCGACCTTCAGGTTCTTCTCTTTCGCTTGCTCGCCGAGCTTCAGCATCTTTTGTGTGCTTGGCCCATCGACGGTGATCGGCTTCTCCATGAAGACGTTCAGGCCGCGCTCGATGGCGTAAGTGAACTGTAGCCAGCGGAAGGCCGGCGGCGTGGTCAGGATCACAACGTCGCCCGGCTTCAGGCAATCCATCGCCTGCTTGTATGCGTCGAAGCCGATGAACTTGAAGTCTTCCGGCGGCGTGCCGCGGTCGCCATATTTCTTCAGGCTGGCGGCGCTGGCTTTCAGGCGATGCTCGAACACGTCGGCCATGGCGACCAGCTTCGTCGGACCCGCTTTCACGGACAGCGCGTTGTGGGCCGCGCCGGTTCCCCGCCCGCCGCAACCGACCAGGGCGAGTTGAATGGTGCTATCTTCCGCGGCATGGGCATAGTTCTGAGCACTGCCCACCAGCGTCGCGGCAGCCGCGACCGTGCCGGTGGTTTTTAGGAATTGACGGCGTGGTTGGCTTTCGTTCATCAGAGATAATCTTCCAAAAGGCTATGTGAATGGGAGTACCAGGTTTTTTGCGCAAGATGCTCGTCACGAGCGCGCGGCGGCGGATGATTCCTCGACCTCCGCAATGTCTTTAGACTCGTCTTGAATTCTTCGTCGACCGTCCGCGATCATCTTCCTCGCCGCAGCGAGCGCTTCATCATCTTCTAGGTCCCACACGCCGCCAGCATCCAGCCGGCCCGCCGTCGTCGCCAAATTCGCGAACATCTGTCCGAGCCGCCACTGAGGGAAGAGCTGTGACAGTTCTTTCAGCGCAGCGAGAAGTTCTCGTCGGGTTGAATTAGCTTCGCTCATAGCTTCTCTCCAACTAACGGCAATTCACCAACGGGACCGCTCAGTTCTCCCGTCACTTCCACTGTAATCAATGTACCTGGTGCGAGCTTGGCAGCGCGCGTTGCTCGGGTCACACCATCGAAAATCACCAACTCCCCATCACTTCCACGCTTCACTTCCGGTGGAGGAATGCCCTCCAGCGAACTGCCATGCTTCGCGATTTGACGTTGCAACTTTGCAGGGTCCGCCCCGTCGCGACGCGCGCCTGGTAAATGCAATTTGGCGGGATCTACCTGCACAAGTTCAGGCGGCTTCATCAATTATACGCTTCTCAACGGTTTCCGTGGTGGGTTGTCGTCATACCGATAGGGAGCCAGTTGCTGAACTTGCCACGGTTACTCCCGCAAACTCTCATCAATGATGTGCGGCTTCTTGCGGTCTTCGTATGGGGCAGATTTGTCCCACTTCGATTTCTTCTCTTCCTCGCTCGGCTCGACCAACGGGCGGACGATGCGGAAGCCGACGCTGGTAGCGTCTGTATGATACCAAATGCTCTGGGGTTCCTGGGGATCTTG
>CALBTA010000227.1 GCA_937967755.1 uncultured Planctomycetaceae bacterium
ATGCGACTTCGCTCGAACATTTCCCAATTGATGCTGCTGACCGCGCTGGCGGGGTTGGTGATGGGATTGTTGACTTCGGTCTACACCCGCGCGCGGGGAATGTTCACGCCCGAAGCGGTCACGTATTCGGCCGACGGGCAGGCGATGGCGGCCCGCTATACCGACGGAACGGTCCAACTCTGGAACCAGCAAGGGCAACAGCTTAGTTCGTTCGACACGCGGGAAGGCTGGGTGAATTGGTCGATGGATGATGAAATTCAACTCATCGGCAAAGAGAAACTCGTCGCGCAGAGCGACGCCGGCCGGTTTGAAGTGTGGGACGTTGCTGCGGGCGAGAAGGAATCGACCATTGGCAACAACGTCTTCAGCGTACGGCCCGATACGACGAGCGTCAGCGCCGATGGTTCAACCGCCGCGGCGATCCAAGCGGGTGCCCAGGTCGATGTCGATATTTTCGATACCGCAACGGGCCAGCGCATCAAGCGCATGCCGCCGGAAATTGGCGGGGCGCAAGGAATCGCCCTTTCGGGCGACGGGCAAAAAATGGCGGTCATGCGTTACGGGGGTCAGGTGGAAGTTTGGGACATCGAAGCGGAGGAGCAGCTATTCGGCCCGCATGAACTGGATGCCGATCCGCTGAACTCCTCCGTTGCGTTCGATCCGCAACTGCGCGTCGCCGCGGCGGTGCAGCCTGATCGGTACAGTTCGGTCGACGGCCAGCCGATTGAACTGTTGGACATCGAAACTGGACAACGCGCCGTGATTCACACCCCCGAGCCGGTGACAGGTTTGAAGCTGTCGCCTGACGGTCGGGTGTTGGCGACGTGGGGGCCGCAAAGCGAAGTGACGTTCATCGACACGACCAACGGCGAGCAGCGCGGGCAAATTCAACCGTGGTACGAGACGCCGGTCTTCGACTTCAGCGAGTTCCTGCTGCCGACCGCTCCGCCCATCGCCTTCTCGCCGGACGGCAGCGAGGTGATCGTCGGTTCCAACAGCGAGGTGGCCATCTATGACGTCGCGTCCGGCAAGCTAAAGAAACGCCTGTGGGGTTCCAGCCACGCGCTGGGGGCATGGTTCTTCGGGCCGGCGATGTTCGGTTGGGCCATTTTGTGGGGCATCGCCCGGCGACGGCAACGATTGGCGGAAGCGTCCAACGTGGAAAACTTCGTCAGCGCCGAAGTCGTGGAACAAGAAGAATCGCCAGCAGATGAAGGAGCCAGCGCACGCGGCGATTCCGATGAAATCATCCCCGCACGGCTTTCGACCAAACCGCCACAGTCGCTGATCGTTGCGTGGATACTGTTGTTCTTAGGCGGGACGCTGTCGATCACTTTGGCGATGAGTGTGATCTTCTCGGAGTGGACGTGCTTCGCCCTCACTCCGTTTCCGTACTTCAGTTTGTACGTGGGGCTGATGACGATCGCGGCGGCGGCAGGCCGGCGAACGGACAAACTGCCGTTGGTCTACAGCTTGCAAATGGCCAGTATCATCTGCTGCGACCTGATCAACTTCACCCTGGGTACCATCGGGCTAATTCTTGTACATCGCCCCGCGGCCCAAGATTTTTCGGCCCAGGCGGCAGCACCGAGATAACGAACCTTCCGGCCACCGCCAGGTACTGAACTCGGGCAAACAAATTATCGGACGAAACTTAGGTCGGTTCCGGCAGTTCAGCACCGGCGGCGGCTTCGGGCGGGACGGTGATGGTTTGCTGGCTGTTGGCGGTGGGAAGTTGGATCGACTGGCGGTAATCCTTAAACAGTACTTTCGCCGGTTCTCCGCCGGCGGGCGGAGTGAAGCCGCGGATGCGAACCTGGTAAGCGCCGCCGGTGATCCCTTTTTCGCTGTCGGACGTATCGAAGCGGCCGTTCTTGATTTCCGAGAAACCTTGTGTCCCATCGTTGCCGGCAGCGACGTCGGGTTCAAAAAAGATCGAGCCGGCAGGAACAGGTTGCCCGTTGAACGAAACCGTTCCGCTGACGTGATACAACTGGCGATCGCTGCCGCCGCAACCGGCAACCGTCGCGGTTAAAGCAATCGCGAATACTGAGCATCGAATATTGAACATCGAACACCGAAATCTCAACGCCGCTTACTGCACGATATTCACTTCCCCGCCGGCCCGGCTGGCGGTGGCTTTGTAGACGCCGAGGTCGACGGTTTCGCTCACGAAGTGGACCGAGCCATCGCCGTAGGCGAACAAACAGCCGCCGGGGTGCGAACTGCCGAAGCTGACGTCGTTGAACTCTACGTTGAAAACTTCGTAAGCGAAGATGCCGATGGCGTATTCCACATTCTTGGCCGACGACGAGGCCCGACAACTTCCCTCCGATGTGCCGCGTGCCCAACTGCGGTAGTTGAACGTGCCGGCCCCGGCGATGTCGCCTAACAAAAATGTGTTGCGGGTTCCATCGCGAATTTCGTCGATGGTGATGCCGGCGCCGGCGTTCAGCAGCGTGTCGCCGCGGGCGTAGCCGCCGCAGGTGCCGACCACCTCGGAATTGTAACCTGCGCCCGACTCGGCGTTGGTTCCTTCCGGCCCGAGCACACCGTAGTAATGCGTCGTGTAAACGTTTTGCCCGCTGACCTGGTCACCGGTGCTGCCGAACTTTTCGAACAGCACGCTGCGATCGGTTGAGAAGCTGGGGCAAAGAAACGCCTCGACTTTGTTGAGGGCCGCGGTTCTATTTTGCGTCGAGCCGTACGGGCCGGCGTGGTCCAACTCGTCGTAAAGATTGCCCTGTTCAATGAACGGGAGCAGGGCACAGTGCCAGGAAAGCGTACTGCCGGTCAGCGACCCGCCGTCGTAAAAACCGGCGGGCGGAAACTTATTGTTGGCCGTGTGGTAATTGTGCAGAGCCAGGCCCAACTGCTTCATGTTGTTCTGGCATTGCATCCGCCGTGCCGCTTCCCGAGCGGCCTGCACCGCCGGCAGCAACAACGCCACCAGGATGCCAATGATGGCAATCACAACCAGCAATTCGACCAGCGTGAAGCCAGTTCGGCGGGAATGCGCTGAAGATGAATTGCCCATGTCGCGTTGGCCTGTGGAGGCAACGTGTTTATTGACCCAACTCTCTATCAAGTTTAGACTTAGACCAACGGCCACGGCAACCGTTTCCCGCCCCTTTTTGCAACCTCGCCGCGCAATGCCGCGGCTGATTCTTGATCGGGTTCATTCATGCGACAAGACGTTGGTTCTTCGCGGCGCGATTTGGATTGCTGCAGATGGTCCATCTGTCTTGCCATCGTGGCGATCTGCACGGGCGCATCGGCCAAGGAACCGGCCAAACCAACTCCGCAGCAGGCGAAGTTCTTCGAAGAAAAGGTTCGCCCGCTGTTGGTCGCGAATTGCTCTGAGTGCCATAGCGAGGATGAGCAGGAAGGCGACTTGCGGTTGGATTCTTTGGCCCACATGAAGCTGGGGGGAGAGAGCGGGCCGGCGATTGAACCGGGCGAGCCGGAAAAGAGTTTGCTGATCGAGGCGGTCAATTACGAGTCAGTGGAAATGCCCCCCGATGGGCAATTGAAAGCGGCCGAGATCGCAATCCTTTCCGATTGGATCAAGATGGGTGCGCCGTGGCCCGGTAGCGACGCGTCCGGCTCGCCGCTTCGCAAGCGCGAAAAAATTTCCGACGAAGATCGCGCCTGGTGGGCATTCCAACCAGTGAAAGACCCGGCCGTCCCTCAAGTCGAAAACGACAATTGGCCGCGCAACGATATTGACCGCTTTGTCTTGCGAAAGCTGCAAGCGGAACAGCTTCAGCCCGCGGGCGAAGCCGACAAGCGACAGTTGATTCGGCGGCTGTCGTTCGATCTCGTCGGGCTTCCCCCTTCGCCGGAGGAAATGCAGGCATTCGTCAATGACGATTCGCCTGATGCGTATGAGAAGCTGGTCGACCGGTTGCTCGGCAGCCCTGGCTACGGAGAGAAGTGGGCGCGGCACTGGCTCGATTTGGTGCGGTATGCGGAGAGCGACGGCTATCGGGCCGATCACTATCGCCCGGAGGCGTGGCGGTACCGTGATTACGTCATCGCCTCGTTCAACGACGACAAACCATACAACCAGTTCATCATCGAGCAGTTGGCCGGCGATGAGGTGGCACCCGGCGATCGCGACGCGCTGACCGCCACGATGTATCTGCGTCACGGCATGTACGAACACAATCAGCGCGACGTGATGGGGCAGCGGCAGCACATTCTGGATGAGATCGTTGATACGACCGCGGATACTTTTCTGGGCATGGGGATGAGCTGCGCCCGTTGCCATGACCACAAGTTCGACCCGCTGTTGCAGAAGGACTACTTCCGCCTGCAGGCGTTCTTCGCCCCGCTGATGTGGAAAGAGACCGTGCCGCTGGCCGACGTGCCGGCGCGGCGGAAATACGAAGAGCAGCTTGCCCATTGGAAAGAGTTGACCGCCGACATCCGGCGTGAAATCGACGAAATCGAACGGCCGATCTTGATCAAGCACGCCGGCGGTGAAGGGTTTGAGAAGTTTACGCCCCAGTTAAAGGCGATGATCACGAAACGCCCGGTGGACCGCAACCCATTGGAGCATCAACTTGCCGATTTGGCGATGCGGCAAATGCCGTTTAACCGCGAGAAGTTGGACGAGCATCTCAAG
>CALBTA010000228.1 GCA_937967755.1 uncultured Planctomycetaceae bacterium
TAGGCGAGCATCGGGTCGGCGTAGTATGGCAGCGGCTTGCGCGGGCCGGAAGCAGAAAGGTTCGGATACGTGACTGACTTGCCAACCGCTTCCATCGTGAAGCCGATATGCGGAACCACGCCGCCCAGGTGCTTTGCCAGCGCCCAGTCGATCGTCTCTTCGCGCGGCGAACGCTTGCCGTTATAGGCACCCAGCGCACCGAAGCCGGCTTCGTGGGAGCCGCTCATCATCCGCCCACTTAGACCCTGGATCAGCGTCACTTTGTCCTTAAACGGTTCAAGCGCAGCCATCCCCGAGGGCAGCTTCTTGCCCGCCAGCGGTACATCAGCCGATCCCTTGATTTCCTGCGCGTGCGGGCGCTCCTTAATGTACTCCACGCCCTCGGGCAGGATTTCGTTGGTGAGCACTCCGTTGGAACGGATCACGAAGACGAACCGCTTGGGCATCACGCCGGTCTTCGCGGCCAACGCCTGCGATTCGAACTGCATCAGCAGTGGCGTCAGCGAGCAGGCACCGGTTCCGGCGGCAATGTTCTTCAGGAGATGTCTGCGGTTCAGCATGGCTAGATCCTGCTTGGATTACTTGCGGTAGAGGAAGGAGTCCGAGGTCACCAGCGCGACAAGGGTTTCCTTGAAGCTGCCTTCGGATTCGACGTAGGCCTTGTCCATCGCCATGAGAGTTGGCGAGTCGTCGAGTGTTTCGTTGCGGCCCATGAAGTAGCGAAACACGTGGCGGATAAAGACCTGACGGACGCGCTCGCTTTTGGCCAGCTTGTGCATCAGTTCGACCGGGTGCTTGACCGGGCCGTCCAGTTCAGGGTCGCCCGTGCCGAACAGTTCGCCAGTCGTGACGACGGGGATTTTGGGCTGTGGGGCGGTGCCTTCCTGGCGGTTGAAGCGTTTCCTTGTCTCGTATTCAGTCTCGACAATGTTGCCGTCTGAGCCAACGAAGTGGTGGGTGCGGTAGCGGCCGAAGTCGTCGTAGGCTTCGAAGACCTCGCCCAGCGGGTTCATCTTCTTGTGGCAGCGCCAACACTCGCTGGCCTTGACCACGCGGAAACGCTCGCGAATGGTCTTGTCGTGTTCTTCAGGAAGCTGGGCCTGAACCGCGATGGGCAACTCAGGCACGTCGTAACCCAACAGGTGGCCCAAAATCCACTTGCCGCGGCGGACAGGGTCGGTATGGAAGTTTTGGCTGTGCGCGACTAGCCAGGCGGGGTGGGTCAGCATGCCGGCCCGCTGGCCTTCTGGCGTCGCGGTTAAAGCGATACCGCGGTTCTGGGTCGGTGCCTCGGTGAGGTTGTAGGACTCGAGGTAACCTTCCAGACGTGGCTTGTCGGTGGGCTTGGCGTGCTTGCTCATTTTGCCCTCGGGCATCGCAAAACGGTCGGTCGTCAGCAACTCTTCAAGAACGTTCTTGTCCTTGGCGAGGACATGCAACACCGTCCAGTCCGCGTCCTTGATCAAGTTGTTGGGGTTGTGCTTGCCGCCGTGGCGCAGGTCGTCTTTGAAGATGTCGGGCGCTTTGGTGTAGCCGAAGTACTGCTGGAAGAACTGCACAAGCTTCGGCCGGGAATACGTGCCCCGGCGGTGGTCTTTGGAGGACTGCCAGACATTATCTTTATGACCGGCCGCTGTGCTGCCGCGGAGCAGTCTGGGGTTGTCGTAAAGACCGCGGAAGACACGCTCGACGTCTTCGCGCGTCTCAAGCCTGCCCTCTTTCGCTTCTGCGAGCACCGTCTTGACCGGGTGGTTGTGCAGGGTGTACGACAGCGCGAATGCCAGCTCGGTCGACGACAGCATCCGCCGGCCATCGGCAAGCTCTTCGCCTTTTCCGATCTCTACCCGGAACAGGAACTCAGGCGAGAGCAGGATCGCGACGATCGTCCCCTCCAGCCCCGCTTCCCTGTCGCTGGCCTCGATGTTTGGCACCAGTACCTCGTCCACCCAAGAGTCGATCTCCTTATCGGTCGGCTCAAGCTTGGTGATGTAGGTGTAGATGTAAGCCATGATGGCTTCCAGCTCCGCCCGGCTCGGCTCGCCGTTGATATCGAGGAACTCTCTAATGGCTTTGTGCTTGGTGCCGGTGTAGCCCTCAACAATCTTGCCGCGGTCTTCTCGCTTCTTCGGACGATTGGGCTGGCCCTTGACCAGCGCTGTTGCCACTCGCTTGGCATTTTGCTTCATTGTGCGGATCGTCGCCTCGTCAGCATCAAGGCGCGCGTAGTCGTGGAAGCCGGTCTCGTTCTGCTTGAGCGGCACAACGAAATCGAACCCCAACTCGAAGTCCTTCATCAACCGCTGGTAAGTGTCTCCACTGATCCGCCAGACACGGGCCGGGGTGAAGGCGGGGCCTTTGTGTTCTCCGCTAAAGAGCGCACCGTGGTCTACGCGGTTGGCGTAGCGGGGCAGCTCTTTCTCCCAATCGTTCTTGCCAACGTTGAATGCCGCGAGCTGTTTGCTCACTGCGGACTTGAACAGCTCGCGTTCGTCGCCCGGTGGTTCCGGTTGTTCAGCAGGCGGCATCTCGCCGAGGTCAACCATCTCCAGAATGTTCTGCCAACGTTTGCTGTCCGCAGGGTCGAAGGGCTTGGCGATGAGATCATCGAGTTGGAGCTCGCCCTTGGGCTTTTCCGCACCATGACATTGCACGCAATGGGTCCGCAGAAATGTAGTCAGCGCCCTATGCACCACATCGGGGTTGTCCGCCCCTGGTTGAGCTCGGACCACAGGCGCGACCGGATCTTTCGCAACCGCCGGTAGCGAAGAACCGATTGTCAGCAACAACACGCAAACAATTCTGCTCATCGAGTCACTGGCCTTCAAGAACTTCAATCATGGCCTTATCAGCCGCGGCCACTTAAGCGGGTTCGACACTCTTGCCAAGATAACCAGCGACGCCTGTCGCGTCAGGTCCACCCATGCTTACTCGGGGAATGGTGGGCCAGTTGTCCGTCATTAAACTGCCTGTAGCAGAATAGCGAATGACGCAGTTCAAGCCAAACCGGTCAAGAGACCAGTTACGCGTCAGTGCTACGGCTTGGCCGCGTTGCGTAGCAACACGGGGCGTGCCCAACTGTTGCCGATCACGGCGTCGTTCCAATGCCGGCCGGCTTCGACGAAGCCGCGGTCGCTGAGGAAGACGTTGTCGGTCGTTTCGGTCGTGCAGCAGCGACGCAGATACTCAACGTGCCCGTCTTCAAACAGCACGTTCTGCCCATAACCGCCGTGGTTATCGCTTTGGCGATCCTTCAAGTGCAGGCTGGGCGAATCGGCCAGAATCGCGAACCGCGGCCGTCCCCGGTTCAAATTGGCCAGGTAAGAATTGTTATCGTCTTCGTACCCAAAGGCGTAGCCGAAACTGCCGCCCATCTTTTTCTGCGTTTCCGTCAGGGCCTTGCCGTTCTTCCGCAAGACTTCCTCGGTTGTCGGAATGGCGAACGTGTTGGCCTCTTCAGCCAACTCGGAACTGGGGCAAAGCACCAGGCTGTCGCGCTGCAGCCGGCCTGATTCCTTCAAGATCGGAGCGTAGATACCGGCGACGCCGAGTTTGCCGTTGGCGGGAACCAGCGGGAACCGGCCATCGTGATCGTAACTGTAATCGACCAATGCCTGGCCAACCTGCCGCAAGTTGTTTTGGCACTGCGTAAGGGCCGCCTGATGCCGGCTGCTGGCGATGGCCGGAAACAGCAACACCGCCGCGGCGGCCAGAATACACGCGGTGACGATGGCATCCGCCAACGTCCAACGCCGGCTCGACAAGGCTTGCTCGTTGGCGGGAAGCACGGATCGCCGATCCG
Source organism: uncultured Planctomycetaceae bacterium (assembly GCA_937967755.1). Taxonomy (GTDB): domain Bacteria; phylum Planctomycetota; class Planctomycetia; order Pirellulales; family Pirellulaceae; genus CALBTA01. The sequence continues at coordinate 3,800 of CALBTA010000228.1, forward strand.
TTCTGCCCGCTGTGGTGACTTCGTTCTCAATAGGAGGTGCGGATGGGCAATCCGTTCTACTAGCGAGCAGTTCTTCCAACTTCGTTGAGCGGGTAGCCGTCGCCTGCTTAACCGCTTGGGCTTCAACCAGCGCGATCGTTCGTTCGGCCAGCCGCGAAGGGGGATCGATCCAGGCTTCGTCTTCCGACAGCGGGGCGATGGTTTGCTCAAGCCGCGCACACTCAGCGGCAAGCTGCGGATCAGCTTCCAAGGCCGCTTGCACTTCGGCGCGTTGCGCCTCGTCCAAGGCGCCCATCAGATAACCCAGCAAATTCTCTTGCATTGCACCCCTGAAGGTTTCGTAGCGGTGGCTTCTAGCCGCCGCGCGTCATAGTTCCCTTGGTTCTCTTGTCAACGGTGGCTGGAAGCACCCGCTACGGGTTTACGCAAATGCCTCTTCCCAAACCCCGTGCAGTTTTTGCACCGCGGTGTGCAGCCGGCTTTTCACTGTTCCGACGGGGATGTCCAGCACGTCGGCCGCTTCGCGGTACTTCATCCCTTGATAGTAAACCAGCACGACGACCGCCCGCAGCGAATCGGGCAACTGGTCGACGCCCTCCCTGACTGCTTTACGGCGTTCGTGACGGTCCAGTTCGTTCAGCGGATCGGGTTCGCCGCTGACCAACAGATCAACCAGCGCCCCGATTTCATCATCATTGGCCGCGCCGGCCCGATCAAGGCTGACCATTCGATGCCGGCGGTTGCGCCGCTGCGCGTCAATCGCCTGGTTCGTCGCGATGGTATACAGCCAAGGGCGGAAGCGGCGGCCTTCCTGAAACTGATCGCACTTCAAATGAATCTGTAAGAACGTCGCCTGAAAAACATCGTGAGCCATGTCGGCGTCGCCCAGGTAACGCCGCAGATAGTTGTACAGTTCGCGCTCGTAACGGTGGACCAACTGCGCAAAATCATCCCGCCCGCCGGAAGCGCGGTATCGCAGCAACAGGGCCTCGTCGCTGTCGCGAGCGGTCACGTCGTCGCCAAATTCGTTGGAGTGATTGCTGTATGTCGTGGCCTGAATTTGTTCAACTGAGCATATCATTATTACGTACCGTCCATGTCAGGGTTCAAGAATTCGTCCGAGAAATTCACATGAGAGCCGGCAAACTCCGCCCTGACCGTCCCCTTGCTACCGTTGACGCGGGCATTGTTGCTGCTGGACAGTTGCCAGCGGCCGTCTTAAACTCACGCCAGAGGATTTATGCAACCCCCGTGCCAAAAGCATTTTCGTGAGCAAGAATCGGTACCAATGGGCCGCGCCGGGCGACGTTAACGCGTTCTTCGGCTTGATGTTAGATAACATTGCCGATTTGCTCTTGACAGTCGGATTGCTAGCGGCCGTCTTTGGATTTCCTACAAAGTTCGCGTTGCAATATATGGTTCCCGGCACGGCCATCGGCGTGCTGGTGGGCGACTTGTTGTTCACCGTGATGGCATTCCGCCTGGCCAAACGGCTCGGCTCCGCCGGGAAGGAAAGCCCGACCGTGACCGCCATGCCGCTAGGGCTGGATACGCCCAGCACGTTCGGCATGGTGTTCTTCGTGCTTGGCCCCGCTTTTTTGCATGCCCAATTCAAGTTGGGCATGAACGTTGACGACGCCGCGCGCTACACCTGGCACATCGGCATCTGGTCAATCGTCCTCAGCGGGGTGTTCAAATTTATCTGTGCCGGCGGATCGCATTGGATTCGCACGATGGTTCCGCGGGCGGGTTTGCTCGGTTCGTTGGCGGGCATTGCGCTGGTGCTGATCAGTTTTCTGCCACTGTTGGAAGTGCTGCGGCTGCCGGTCGTCGGCTTCGTCTCGCTGGCGATCATTCTCACCGCCCTGGTCGCCCGCATCAAACTGCCGGGACGAATACCCGGGGCGCTGGGCGCGCTGATTGTTTCCGGAACTATTTATTACTTGATGCTGTGGTCGGGCAACGCGATGGGACACAACTTCTTGGGTCACACGCCTGAGGAAGCCGGCTTCGCGGCCCGCGACGCGCTGCTGCCGACCGGCTGGCTCAGTGCGTTCACCTTCGAGTGGCTCGCCCGCTTCGCCGATGCGGTTCATTATTTGCCGGTCGTGATCCCGTTTGCCGTGGCGACGGTCGTCGGCGGCATCGACTGCACCGAAAGCGCCGCTGCCGCAGGTGATGAGTTCAGCACCGGCAAGATCATCGCGGTCGAAGGCTTCGCCACGCTGGTGGCCGGTCTGTGCGGCGGGGTGATTCAAAGCACACCCTACATCGGCCACCCGGCCTACAAAGCGATGGGCGGCCGCGCGGCTTACACGCTGGCGACTGCCATCTTCGTTGGCGGAGCGGGGTTGCTCGGCTACTTCGGGTTGCTCTACGCGGTCATTCCCAAGGCGACTGTCTTTCCGATCCTGATCTTCATCGGGCTGGAAATCACAGCGCAAAGTTTTCAAGTCACCCCGCGCAGGCACTACGCCGCCGTGGCGATCGCTTGCCTGCCTGCGCTGGCGGCGTTGATGTTGATCTTCATCGATAACTTGCAGGGGCAATACGCCGGGCAGGTGAGCGAATTGAACAACAACATCGCCGTGTTGGAAGAATCGATTGACAAGACCGGCATCGAAAACTGGGGCGACGGGGCGCAGCTCAACGATGCGCTCAAGGATGTAAAACAAAGCGGCGAATCCTTGGAACAAATCGCCGGCAACCCGGCCATCAAGAAAATCGGCGAACCATTTGGCCCGCTCGGCAAGGACATACAAACGCTGCGGATGCTGGCTGGCGGTTTCATCGTCAGCAGTTTGCTCTGGGCATCGGCGCTGGCGGCCATCATTGATCGCCGCCTGAACCTGGCCGGGTTGTTCCTGGTGATTGGGGCGGCGTGCAGCCTGTTCGGCATCATCCATTCGCCGCTTCCCGGCAGCCCGTTGGTTCTGCCCTGGGCCTTGCCCGATCATCTGCCGCACAACGCCGAAGGCCAAACGCCAATCTACATGGCCGCCGCCTACCTCGCCGCCGCCGCGCTGCTCTTCGCCTGGGGCTGGTGGCGAGCGTTCCGCGGAGAGGTGAACGAACCATTGGAAGAAGAACAGGAAACGAGTTAGCGCCCGCACCTTCAACTTCAGGTGACGGTGCGCGAAAGCAACGTGCGCCTACCGCGACCTTTTCATGGATCACCCTTACGGCATCCTCAGCTTGCTTCCGCCGTTGGCGGCGATTGTGTTGGCGATCGTCACCCGCCGGGCGGCGTTGTCGTTGTTGTTGGGCGTGGTGATTGGGGCGCTGTTGCTGGCAGGCGGCAATCCGCTGGCGGCAATCCCGCGGTTGTTCGAAACCCATCTGTGGGCGGCGGCGACCGACGACGGGCGGCTCCGCGTCTTTGCATTCACGCTGATGATGGGTGCCATGGTCGGTGTCATCAGCCGCAGCGGGGCGATGCGAAGTTTGGTCGACGCGGTCACGCCGCTGGCCCGCACGCGACGCCGCGGCCAGTTGGTCGGTTGGCTGTTGGGCATGGTGGTGTTCTTTGACGACTATGCGAATACGATCCTGCTCGGCACAACGCTGCGGCCGTTGTACGACAAGCTGAAGATCTCGCGCGAAAAACTCGCCTACGTTGTTGACTCGACTTCCGCGCCCGTCGCGGGGCTGGCTCTGATTTCCACCTGGGTCGCCGTCGAGATCGAAAACATCCGCCTCGGGCTGGCCGATGTCGGCAGCTTCAGCGCCGAAGAGACAACTACCGCCGCGTTCGACCTGTTCATCTACAGCATTCCCTATCGTTTCTACATGCTCGGGGCGTTGGTCCTGGTCCCGCTGGTCGCGCTGACCGGACGCGACATCGGCGCGATGCGCCGCGCAGAGTCCTTGGCATTCAACCGCGACGACAAACGTTCTCGCGACGGAGAACCGCCCGCGGCTTCGCAAACAAACGATCCCCAAGGTCATTGGTCGCTCGCCATTGCCCCCATCCTCCTCTGCATAGCAGTGATCGTAACTCTGCTGTGGCAAACCGGCACGGCTGCGCTGGTCGCGAAGAACGCCGACCTCGCCGCCGCGGGAAAACCGCCCATCGAATTGTCACTGCAAAACATTTTCGGTGCCGCCGACTCCTACATCGCGCTGCTCTGGGGTTCGGCCGCGGGGTTGGCGCTGGCCATGTTCGCTTGCCGCGTCGGCAAACTGCTTGACACTAAACAAGTCACCGAAGCGGCGATGGGCGGAGCGAAGCTGATGTTCCCGGCGCTCATTATCCTCTGGCTCGCCGCTTCGCTTTCCGGCATGACGCAAGGCGAAGTCAAAGTTGTGCAGTCAACCGACGAAGCCGCGGGCGTCCAGCAGCAACGCACTTTTCCTGATCATGAAACAAAGCTCTACACCGGCACGTACCTAAGCGATCAAGTACAACGCATCATGGGTGGTGAAGCGACTTCGACTCGTCCGCGAATGTTGTGGCTACTCCCAACCATCATCTTCATCCTCGCATCAATCGTGGCGTTCGCGACCGGCACCAGCTGGGGCACGATGGGCATCCTGATGCCGATGGCCGTTCCGCTCGCCCACAGCCTGCTGGCCGCCGGCGGAGCGGACGTTTCGCTGCACGACCCGCTGTTGCTCTGCACGGTTGCCGGCGTCCTTTCCGGGGCCATCTTCGGCGATCACTGCTCGCCCATCTCCGACACCACCGTCCTCTCCTCCCAAGCCAGCGGCTGCGACCACGTCGCCCACGTCTGGACCCAACTCCCCTACGCCCTACTCGTCGGGGCCATCGCAATCCTCCTCGGCACGCTGCCAGTCGGCCTGGGCATCAGCGTCTGGCTGTTGCTACCCGCCGGCCTG
>CALBTA010000229.1 GCA_937967755.1 uncultured Planctomycetaceae bacterium
TCCGCTGTCACGTCTCCAAACGCTCCTTCTCCGTCGCCGTGATATATATCGACTCCCGCGAAATCACTCACGACCACCAAGTCGAGATTCCGGTCAGCGTTGATGTCGCACAACGAGGCACCATAGGTGCGTCGGTGCCGCTTCTCCTCGAGGCCGGCAGCCTCGGTGATATCTTCGAACACACCATTGCCACGGTTGCGCAAGAGATAGGCGGGATACCCGTCATTGGCGTCGTAGTAAGGCGTTGGCATTTGCCCCCCCTTAAACACCGTCTTGTATTGGCCCACAAATAGGTCAAGGTCGCCGTCATCATCGATGTCACCTGCGGTAATCACAGTCGGATTGTCAAACACCGCGGTGACAGCATCACTTGGCTTGGTGAAGGCTCCCTCTTCTTCGCCAAAGAGAATGCGCATCAATCCGTTGGGGGCGAACGTGACAAAGTCAACGCGGGCATCGCCATTGAGGTCGGCCAGCAATCCCGCATCCGGAACTTGAGCAATTGGGTGAGCGCACAGTACGCCTGCTTCGAACGCCATCTGACCCTGATTCCAATAGACCTGATTAGAACCCCCCAAGGCGATATCTGTTCGCCCATCTCCGTCTAGGTCGTGCAACATCACAGGCTGCAGCGTCTGGCGAGTATCGTTGGGCGTGTTCTGTGCCCTTCCATCTACGGTGAGCACTTTTTCAAATCGGTCCGCTCGCGGGCGCTTGAGCATCTGGATTTCTTCACACCGTATGATCGCGGGTTGCGGATCACCCTTTTCGTCGCGCAGGCTTGACCAGACTATCGCGAGCTTGCCGGTAACTAGATAGCGCTGATCAGCGTCCTCTGCGTGTAACTCAAAACTGACCCCTGAGCGTGCTGGGCCTTCCTCTGGTGGAACGAAGGAAGCGTGGTGCCACTCACTTTGCACCAAACGAACACCGCGATCGCGAAGTAGATCAATCTGTTGCCGCCACTGTTCGGGAGTCAGTTTTTCCGTTGGCTTGCCCCAGTTGGCCCGACGGATACCCAGGTCCAGTTCTTCTTCATGTGTCGCAGTTCCGAGCCAAACTGACTCAAACGGTGCTTTCGCCAAGACATTGAGGGGGTCGGCGTCATTTCGCAGATCATCCCAGAGTTGGACAACGCGTGCTTCATACCTTTGTGCCAAAACCTCATCTTTCCAGATGGTCTTGTCAAGTTCTTGCTTTCGCCTTGCGTCCTCCGCGACGGTGGTTGGGGAAATCGTGTATTGGATGGAAATCGCGCCGCTGCTATCTCGCTGCTCGCCCTCGGTTGTGGCAACTTCAGGATTCACTTGGGTGGGCGTGTTGGCGATCGGGTCGCCGCGATTGCATCCAAATGTGCTTGTCAGAACCCAAGTCAGGAGTACTAGTATCGGATCGCGGGAAATCATTAGCGCACTCTACGTCATCCAATGAAGAAGCCCGCGATGCACGAACGGCATCGCGGGCATTTTCGTGAACGGAAAGTGAAGCTGCCCTACCCTCTACGGCGGCTCCGATAGTATCCAAATCCGCCAAGCGCCAAGGCGAGCAGCGACCAAATCGCAATGCTGGCCGGTTCCGGGACGACGGTTTGCGGTGCGAATGAAGCAGGCCCTTCATCGAATAGTTGCTGAAGTTCTGTACCGGTTAAATTGGTGTTGAATACGGCCGCTTCATCAATCCTGCCTTGAAGTGTGTCAAGGTTGTTAAGGCCGCCGCTGAAATCTGCCTCTCCTACGGTGAAACTAGTGTCCGCAAAACCACCGTTGTGGCTGTGAGTGTGCTCATCAAATCGATTGACATCATGGGTAGCGTTGTAAACGGAAGCACCGTCTACGAAGATTTGCAGATTGTCACTACCGGCCTCGTACGTGGCAACTAGCTGATGCCAATTGCCGTCTGGCGCATCCGTACCTGTTCCCGGGTTTCCAACCCAACCGGTATCCCACTGAACCGTGTCGCTACGGACAAATAATGCCTTCGAACCCTGGTTCCAGGCTGTGCCAGCAGGGTTGCGTGAGAAGATAGCACCGGAGTTGTCGGTGGAATTGATGTAGGCGTGCCAGGTAAAGCTGGAGTTGAAATCAAACGTAGTGGGACTTCCCGCCGCGAAGTGTTGGCCGTTGCCGGTCAAATTCAGCGCTTCGCCGCTGCCGCCAAAACCCATGTTGCCGGCGGTGATGTCGGCACCTCCGACCAGCGTTCCATCGTGCGTCCCGCCTGCCGAAAGATCAGACACAGTCGTGCCGGTTTTAGAGTCAAAGCTCCAATACGCCTCCAACTGGGCGAACGCGCGTTGGCCAACCGCCAGGGTAGCCAACGTAATGACTGTCAATAATAATTTTGATTTCATGGCATGTTTCTCCCCAAACTAGAATCCCATCAGGCACGTGTACCAACAGACTTGTAAAATCGCTACCGCCCCGAGAAGTAAGTTGTGCAACCCTGATGCCAGTCATCCCGATTCTTGTAGTTTTCTCTCAAGCTGCTATGAGCAATGGACTTATGCAAAGCGCCGCGCTGGCACTGTCAACCGAGGAGTGTATTGATGCATTTACAGGTTTGCGCAAATGTGTAAACGCAGCTTTACACCTTTTGAGGATCAGAGGACGACAACCGAGCGGGTAATGGCCAGACCAGTTGGCCGCCATCGGTGTCGGCTTTGGCTCTCCTTACCCTTGTTCTTCAAGGCGTCTGCGCATCCACTGACGGGTCACTGCGGTGGCCGCCTTCCAATTTGTTGAAGTCAGGCGCAGGCAACGCGCGGCCAACCGCCAAACCGATTGCCACCAGCAGAGTAACGTATGCTGCGTTGACGGAAGTGAATCGCGGGCGGTTCTGAGGTTCGGAATCCAAAAGACTGTCCCAGTGGTCGCCGCGCATTGTCGGAAAGAACATGCGGCGAACTGGCGATTCGATCACCGCGATCGCCAGGGCAAGGACGATCCCCGCCAGCCCAAGAACAACAGCGCAAACGAGCGTGACAATCAACGCGAAAGGAACGTATTGAGCGCCGTAGTGCAGCGCGCAATGCGAAGCCATCAGCACCAGGCCGAACAAGGCGCCCGCGACCATCGTGGTGCCGATTCGATTTTGCCCGTTGTGAAGTACCCAAGGGGCGAGGCCGACGGTCGTTACGCAACTGCCCAGCGCGATGAACGTTAGCGGCGCGGCACCGCCAGCGGCGGCCACTGCCGCGAGCAGAAGCCCACATCCGGCGGCCGATATGGCAAATGGCCAGTGATGTCGGTTCGCAGCATTCACGCGCACCACACTCCGGCGTATTGCTACTCGGTCTCCAACTCAGCCATCATTTCGTCGGGGATGTCGAAGTTGCTGGAGACGTTTTGGATGTCGTCGTGATCGTCGAGGGCTTCTATCAACTTGAGCACGCGGCGGGCGGTGTCGATATCTTCGACGGCCGTGGAGTGCTGCGAGATGCGGGTCAGTTCCTGCGAATCGGTTGTGATTTCGGCATCTTCCAAGGCCGCCGCCAAATCGCCGTAGGCTTCCGGCGGGCAGGTGACTTCCCACATGTCTTCGACCCGCTGGATATCTTCCGCCCCGGCTTCGAGGGCGAGTTCCATGATTTGCTCTTCACCGATCTTGTCGGCCGCGAGAAGGAACACCCCTTTGCGGTCAAACATGTAGCCCACGCAATTGGTGCTGCCGAGGCTGCCGCCGTTGACTTCGAAAATCTTCCGCAGTTCCGGAGCGGTGCGGTTGCGGTTGTCGGTCAGCGCGTCGCACATGACCGCCACGCCGCCGGCTCCGTAACCTTCGTAGATCACTTCCTCTAAGTTGTCGCTTTCCAACTCGCCCGTGCCCTTTTTGATGGCCCGTTCGATGTTGTCTTTGGGCATACTGACCGCTTTGGCATCGGAGACGGCCAACCGCAACCGGGGGTTGGCATCGGGGTCGCCGCCGCCCATCTTGGCCGCCACGGTGATGGCCTTGGAAAGCTTCGTCCAGACCTTACCGCGTTTGGCGTCGACCGCCGCCTTACGGTGCTTGATGTTCGCGTATTTGGAATGGCCAGCCATGAGCAAGATTTCAAATGACAAATGACGAATCACCAGACAGCTATTCGCCGTCTGAGCTTTCAGTATCCGAAGATAAAGCATCTAGCTTCTTCCGCGTCTTCTTCACATTATCAGCATCCTCATCCTCTTCGAACAATTCAATCGCCCGTTGCCAGGCTTTGACCGCATCTTCGGTGCGGCCGACCGAAAGGTAGGCGTCGCCCAGGTGATCGAGAATGACCCCGTCGGGCGTCTCGCCTAGCAGGTCGGCGGCCTTTTCAAGTTCCTCAATCGCCAGTTCATAATTGCCTGCGCGGAAGTGGGCCCAGCCCAAGCTGTCTCGGTAGGCGGCGTTGTCAGGCTCGGCCGCGACGGCGATTTCAATCATCCGCAGCGAACGTTGCAAGTGCTTGCCTTGATCAGTCCACAGGTAGCCCAAATCGTTGTGGGCACCGACATCCTCAGGGTATTCGTCCAGCACCTCTTCCAACCACTGCTCAGCGTCTTCGATCCGATCCAGGTTGATCGCGATATTCGAGAGGATCATGCGGGACTCGCGGACGACCTCGCGAATTTCCTCGCTGCTGTGATCGCCGTCGTACTTCGCCAGCAAATCTTCGTAGGCCCGCTCGGCATCTTCGTACCGTTTGGCATGGTACAACACCCAGGGGTAGCGCGAGGCGTACCGGGGCGAGTCGGGCTTTTCATCGGCAGCGCGCCTGGCAGCCTCCAACGCTTCGTCGGTCTTGCCGTCGAACTCGAGCGCGGCGGCCAGGTAGTAATAGAAGTCGGCGTTGAACCGCTCGGCAACCTTTTCGTCGATGGCCCGGCGGAAGGCCTTCGTCGCTCGCTCGTACTCGCCGGCCATGAACATTTGCAGGCCCCAACTCTCGAGCACGGCGGCCTCACGTTCGTCGTTGGAGCGCGCAGCGATGTCTAATTGCTCTTCGGCGGCATCGAACCTTTCCGCCTCGATCGCCAACAGGCCTATTGCAAAAACCTGGTGTGCGTCCGGCTGGCCCTCGGCATCGCCCTGGCGTTGTTTAATCTCCTTAAGCAGCGCGGTCACCATTTCTTCATCGCCTGCGATCGCTTCCGCCTCGCCCGACAGCGAACGAAACGACCCGGTTTGTTCGATCGCGCCGCCCAGCACGTCGAGCAACCTGGCGGGTTTGTCTTGCTGGTGATAGATCGCAATTAGCGCGGCGTAGCCGGCGATGGTCGGCTCTTCGGCAAGCGTCGTTTCCAGCAACTCGGCCGCTTTTTCGGGCTGGTCCGAGGCGCGGTATTTGTCCGCCAGAAAATATCCGAGCGCGGCGTTGGCAAGGTCGTCGCGACGCAGCTCTTCCAGCCGCGCAAGCAGCCGCTGGTCCGCTTCGCCCTCTTCATGCAGTTCATTCAGCACCTGTTCCAGCAAGTCGTACGGGGCCGTGCCGGCGACCGACTGCTTGGCGCTGAGATACTTTTCCAACTCTTCCAAGGCCGACTTCGGGCGGCTGTTCTTCATTTCGATACGTGCCAGGTGGTAGGCCAGCAGCGGAGCGCTGGCGTTGTCTGGCAAAGCCTTCTCGAACATTTCGCTGGCTTCTTCGAGCCGCCCCGCGCTGAGAAAACTCTCGGCAATCAGCGTGTAAGTCACCCGTGGGTTGCCCAGCAACGTGGTGTGGACCTTGTCGGAAAGCTCGTACTTTTCGGGATCGTCCAGGGCATCGCGGACAATGTCAAAGGCACGGGCCGCTTTTGCGTGTTCCTTTTCCAGAAAATAGAGCCGGGCAATTTCCATCTGCGACAACACTTCGCGGGCGTCCTGCTTTCCTTCGCCGCGCAGGGCCATCGATTGTTCGTAAAGCTTGAGGGCGCGGGTGTAGTCTCGCTGGTCCATCAGATGTTGCGCCAGTCGGCGCAAGAGCACGCTGTCGCGCGGTGCCAACTCGGCCATGATCACCGCGTACCGCGCGGCGACCGCGTTGTGCTTCAGCTCGAACGCCAGCGGTACAATCTCCCGCAAGATCGGAACAGCCTCCGCGTCGTAGCGCCAGGCCCGTTGGTAATGGCGGAGCGCCTTCTGCTTTTCGCCCCGTTGAAACGCCAGCCGGCCCCGCAAAAACCAGCTTGATGCCGCCAGCTTGTCTTCGCCCGATTCGCCCCGCTCGCGGTGCGGCTCCAAGGGGTCGGGCCGTTCCAGCAGGGGGTCATC
>CALBTA010000230.1 GCA_937967755.1 uncultured Planctomycetaceae bacterium
TGTTCACGCAGACCACGAGCAAAACTGTAGCACATCGACCGTGCGGATGGTCGGGTCGGCCGATGCGAATCTGTTTGCGTCGATCGCCGCCGGCATTTCCGCGTTGTGGGGGCCGCTGCACGGCGGGGCGAACGAGGCCTGCGTTAATATGTTGCAGCAAATCAAGGAAGATGGTGGCAACGTGAAGAAGTATGTCGACATGGCCAAGGACAAAAACAGCAATTACCGCCTGATGGGCTTCGGGCACCGCGTTTACAAAAACTTCGACCCGCGGGCGACCATCATCAAGGGCGCGTGCGACCGGCTGCTGGAGCGCATGGCGATTAAGGATCCTCTGTTCGACGTGGCGCAAGAACTTGCCGACGTCGCGCTGAACGACGACTATTTTATCGAGCGGAAACTATACCCCAACGTCGATTTTTACTCGGGCGTGATCTATAGGGCGCTGGGGATACCCGAACAGATGTTTACAGTGCTGTTCGCGATGGGCCGGCTTCCCGGCTGGATCGCCCATTGGGTCGAAATGCACAAGTCGCCTTCAAAGCGCATTTGCCGCCCGCGACAAATCTACACCGGCCCGCCGCAGCGGGAGTTCGTCCCCATCGACCAGCGGTAAAAAGTAGGACCGGGTTTGTTATCCGTCGTTCAATATCGCTTCGCGTGGTTCGCCGCCAAGATCGGCGAAAGAATCATTGCCGCAACCCAGGTGAGCGGGTAGGTGATGAAGCCGATGGCGACGAACAGCAGAATGAAGTTGACGACGCACATCGCCCAATAGCCAAACATGAACAGCAAGCCCACCGCGATGTTGCCTGCGTAGATGTGGCCGATGCCAAACGTTTGGATAAACATTCCGCCCAGCACTTCCAACAGCGCGGCGATCGCCGGGTCTTGCCCTCCGCCCCGGTTGTGATGGTGGTGATGCACCACCGGCTGCACACCTTGATAGCCGCTGTTCTGATATCCGTTGTTGTAGTTGGGTGCCGGTATTACCGATGTCTGCTGCGGTTGCGCCTGCTGTTGCGGAATCGGCGGTGGAGCGGACGGAACCATCGCCGTTTGTTGCCGGTCGTCGTAGGAAACAACGTTCGGAGCGTTCGCCTGAACTGGGCTGGCTGGCGAGGTCGGCAGCGGCGCAGGCCTGTGAGGTGTCGGGATCGGCGCAGCCGCTTGCATGGCCGGTTCGGCGGTCGGAATGGAAACCAGCGTTTCGCAGCTCGGACAACGGGCACGGCGCCCCGCATGTTCATCGGCGACCTTCAACGATTTGCCGCATCCATTGCAGGTAACGATCATGGCGTCGTTCCCTCGAAGAGGGCTAGGGTGAGGATAAAGATTCAGACAAGACTATTCGAGCACAAGACCCGGCAACCACGAATATAAATAATACGCCCTGGGCGTGGTCATTTCCATCAGATTCTTCGCGTTCAGCGGATGTTGCTGGGCCTCGACCGATCCCATCAACGCATCCGCCAGCGTGGGCGTAGTTTCGTACTGCACGACCCGGTAGTTGTCGCCCAAGTTTCCTAGTTCAGCGGCACGGTCGATTGCGTCTTCGATGAAACCCACTTCGTCTACCAGCATCAATTCCTTCGCCCGCAATCCGGTGAAGACTTCGCCGGTGGCGACCTGGTTCAGCGCCTCTTCGTCATTGGCCAGTTGCGGGCGGCCCTCGCGGATAATGTCTTTGAAGCGATTGAACAGCAGATCAACCTGACCTTGCAGGATACGCCGTTCCTCGGCAGACATCTCCTTGGTCCAGCTTCCCATTTCCTTATGTTCATGGCTGACAATCGCGTCGCTCTTCACGTTGTACTGTTTCATCAGCTCGCTCACATCGTACCGGGGAATGATCACCCCAATCGATCCGGTGATGCCGGTCGGCTCGCAAAAGATCACCCGCTCGTCCTCCGAGGCGGCCATCGCCACATAGTATCCGCCGCTGGCGGCGACCGATCCCATGCTGACGACGATTGGAATTTTTCGTTCGTCGCGCAACAGCACCAGGTGATGGTACAGGTAATCAGCTGCGGTCACCGCTCCGCCCGGCGAGTCGATGCGTAGCACGACCGCTTTCACACTGCGGTCTTCACGAACCCGGTCGATTTGCGCCTTAGCGTAGCCATCGCTTTCCAACATGACGCCACTAACGTTGATAATTGCGATCTTCTTGCTGGCAAACTCCTCGCCCGAATGAAACGTTTCAAACATATCGGCGTCGGTCTGAAAATATTGCGAGTACGCCGCCGCGCTGTAGATGTTGAAACCCAACGAGAAAATCAGGGCGATTCCCATCATCGCACACAAGACGAACATGCAAATCATCGGCAACACCGAAGACCGCACCACCACGGTCGGTGCCGCCGCGCGGGCCGGGGAAGAGGTCTCTCCGGCAGGCGCTGTACTGGATGAGTTTGCTGCACCCCCAGGCGATTGCCCCGGTTCCAGGTAAGGGTTCTTAGATTCCATGGTAGCCCTCCGTATCTCTTTGTCAGTTTTATGGGATTATTGATTGCCTGGCCGGTAATGTTCGCCCAGCTCTTCAAGCTGCGTCTTCAGCTTCGCGATTTCGTCCGCATGCGACGGCTTGCCGTAGAGGTTGTTCCGCTCGTCGGGGTCCTCTTGAAGGTCGTAGAATTCCCACTCGTCAAATTGGTGAAAGCGGATTAGCTTGTAACGCTCGCCGCGGATGCCGTAATGCCGGGCAACCATATGCACGCTCGGGTACTCGAAGTAGTGATAGTAAACGGCGGTGCGCCAATCTTTCGGCGATTGCCCACGCAGCAGCGGCGCCAGGCTGCGCCCTTGCATATCGCCGGGAATCTTCGCCCCTGCGATGTCGAGGAATGTCTCGGCGTAATCCAGGTTTTGCACCAGGTGCGTATCGACCGTCCCAGATTTCGTCACGCCGGGCCACTTGACGATCAGCGGCATCTTCATAGACTCTTCGTACATCCACCGCTTGTCGTACCAGCCGTGATCACCCAGGTAGAAACCCTGATCCGATGAATAGATCACAATGGTGTTCTCATCCAGCCCCGAAGCCTTCAAATACTCCATCAGCTTTCCCACCGACTCGTCCACGCCCTTGATGCACCGTAGGTAGTTCTTCATGTACCGCTGATACTTCCAGCGGACCAAGTCCTCGCCGGTTAGCTTTGCCTTGCGAAAGTCGGCGTTCTTCTTCGCATACGCCGCGTCCCACGCCTTAAGCTGCGCGGGCGTCATCTTCTGCAAGTTGCGAACGCCGGAGCGGTCGGTCGCTTTCGGCTGCGGGGCATCGACCTCGTCGTAGATTTCCAGATAAGGGGTCACGAACAAGTCGTAACCCAGGTGCATGTGGCGGTCGATTTCCATTTCTTGATAGCGCGGTGGGCTAGCGTTGTCGGCAAATTTGTCGAACAGCGTCTCCGGCTCCGGCAGATCGATGTCGTCGTACAGCGTCAGGTGCCGCAGCGGCGGCATCCAGCAGCGGTGTGGGGCCTTGTGCTGGCACATCAGCATGAACGGCTTGTCGGTGTCGCGTCCTTCCTTCAACCAATTTAGTGCCAAGTCGGTGACGATGTCGGTGCAATAGCCTTGAATCCGCGTCCGCCCCTTGGGCGTTTTGAAATCAGGGTTGTAGTAATCGCCTTGGCCCGGCAACACCTGCCAATGGTCGAAGCCTTGCGGGTCGGAAGTGAGATGCCACTTGCCGATCATCGCCGTTTGGTAGCCGGCCTGCTGCAGCAATTTCGGGAACGTTTGTTGCGATCCGTCGAACCGGTCGCCGTTCTGCCGAAACCCGTTCAGGTGGCTGTGCTTGCCGGTCAAGATCACCGCCCGGCTCGGCCCGCAGATGCTGTTCGTGCAGAAGCTGTTTTGAAACAGCACCCCTTCACTGGCAAGCTTGTCGATGTTGGGCGTTGGGTTCACCTCTTTGAACAGCCCGTCGTACGCGCCGATGGCGTGCGGGGCATGGTCGTCAGTGAAAATGAACAAGATGTTCGGACGGTCATCGGCTGCGGAGGCATTCGCTGCCAGGGAGGCGAAAACGATCGCAAGAGCGGGGAAACGAATCAAGATGTGTGACACCGGTGACCTCACAATGAGAAACGTCTTTGACAGGACCAACCGATTGTACCCTCGCACACGCTGCGATGCGATGTAAGTAGGACGCAGTTCACTGCGTGTTAGTCGAAATGGAATTTCGTCCTACCCGTGCGAGTCCCGCTTTCGCCCAATAAAGCGGTAATACGGCACTCGGCCGAAAAGCATGTAAGGAACTTTCGCCCGGGCGGGCTCGAATGATTCGACTTCGAAGCGGTCGTGCAGATAGGGCACGTGGTCGGGCGAGAGGAATACGTTGTCGCCGCCGAACCAGGTCGGCCAGAACGTGCGGGTGGTCCAGCCGTGTTTGGGGGAATTGTCGCCGGGGTATTTTCGCGAGACGAAAAAGTCAACCACGCCGATTCGCCCGCCTGGCTTCAACATGGCGATGGCGTTGTCGATCGCTGCGAACCAGTCGGGAATCATCGTCAGTGAGTAACTGAACGTGACGACATCGGCGGTCCCTTCGGGCGGTTGCCACTTCGTCGCGTCGGCCTCGACTGCCTCGACGTTCGTCCACTGGCGGTCTTCAATTCGCCGCTGGGCCATCTTCAGCAGCGATGTCGAAAGATCCACCACGTAAACCTTGCCGAGTTTCTCAACCCGGTCGCCGAGAAAATCCAAATTGGCCGCCGTGCCTCCGCCCATATCGACCCAGACGCCACCCTCGGGTGCTTCGACGCCTTGATAAAGTTCCTCACGCCCTTGCAGCAGCCGCTTGCGGAAGTCGTCGTACCCCTCCGCCTGACCTTCATAGAAACTTTCCAGCCGCGCGGCATGGTCCTTCCCCCGCACCGGTTTCAGCGCGAAGTGGTAAAGCATCTTCATGTCGGACGCGAAGGACATGATCGTAGCAGGCACACTCCGTGTGCCGTCCGCCTGACCGAATGGATTATCGGGTTACGGCACACGGAGTGTGCCTACTACATTACGCCGCCAAGTCGGCGATGTGAAAACTTCCGTAGGTATGCACGCGGTCTTTCTCATGCAACTCTTCCGCCAGTTCGCGGTGGTAGGTCAACAACTCACCAACCCGCCGCAGCTTGCCGTTTACATCAACTTCAACATGGTCGACGAACTCGGTGTGCTCGAAACGCCGATCGCGCTCACGAACACCCTCTC
>CALBTA010000231.1 GCA_937967755.1 uncultured Planctomycetaceae bacterium
AGATATGTCAGCCCCAGGCAACGCCTGGGGGATGCGGGAGTCCTCGAAAAACAAAGCCCCAACGCGGCGAGATAATTGTCCGCGAAGCGCCGTTTGCAGCCGAAGTTGCGTTCGCCGAGAAGTCTCATTTCTTAACCAATTTCTACGACGGCCTTGGAAGACCGTCATACGGGAGGCCCAAAATATCGGCATTTTCACCCCCGCTTGCGGTAGCCAGCATCGCCGGCGATGGCCTATAATTCGTAGTTCCACGCGGGTGGTCCGTTTTCAGCCAGGCTGGATCGGGTCATTTGCAAGCGAAGCTCTGAGGAACTTCACCGACCCGCGCCTCGCGCGTGGCGAAATTGGATAGCACTGGCAATCGACCGTTTTCGAGATTGCTGGTTCCACCTACCAACAACGGTGAACGTTCATGATGGTAATCCCCCCTGACGGTTACCCGGGGGGACGAACCCTTTCAGGAGAAAAATTTATGTAGCATCGTTCGAGGGTGACCCAAGTCCGCGACCCAAAAGCGGCAAACCGAAGGAAAGCCATAGTGCCCGTAAGAATTTACGCATTGGCGAAAGAGCTCAATGTTGATAGCAAAGAGCTGGTCGATCTATGCGCCAAGGCAGGTGTTAGCGGTAAGGGTTCGGCGCTGGCCAGTCTCAGCGATGAAGAAGCCGACAAGGTGAAGACGTTCATCGCGGGCGGTGGAACCAAGCCGGCGGCGAAGAAGTCTAACACCATCAAGACGCTCAAAGACCCGCCCAAGAAGTCCTCTCCGACGAAGTCTACGCTCAGTACGAACGCCCCGATTGAGCCGGTCGTTCCCAAGCAAAAGCCGGCCGAACCCCCGGCCGAGAAACCGCCCACCACGGTCGCCAAGACCGGAGCGCTGTTAGGGCGCGGAAAATTGCCAGCCGCGCCGAAGGAAGACGCCCCGCTGACGCGCGACACGGCATACGCTGGCCGCGCGACTTCGGGCAAGGGCATCAAGGTTCTCGCACCCAAAGCCCGCAAAGACGATTCGGGCGAAGGCGAAGAACGCCGTCGTGCGGCGGAACCGGACGCAACCAAGGGCCCGAAGTTGGCACCTGTTCCGGCGGCCAACCAACCAGCGCCAGCGCCCAAGGCAAAAAAAGAAGAGGCCGCGCAGAAGCCGACCATTCGCCTGCCGAAAGATGCCATCAAGAAAGCCCAAGCTGGCAGCAGCGGCCGGTTGGATCAGATTCGCGAGCAGGCCGAACGCAAGCGAAAGAAGGATGAAGAAGGTGGCAAGAAAGATGGCAAGGGCCGCTCTCGCTTTATCACCGGCGAAGACGACGGTAAAAGCAAACGCGGTTTGGCCGGAATGGCGGGATCGCGTCAACAACGGCAAAGCGCCCGCCGCCGCCCTGGCAGCCGTGACGACGAGACGAACTACCGTCCGCGCCGCCCGCGGCGATACCAACGCAGCGGCCCGGCGACGAACACCGCCGCTCCGCGGAAAGACAAGGTCACCGTCGAACTGCCCTGCAGCATTCGCGACTTCTCCGCCCAATCGGGCATTCCCGCGGCCAGCATCATCTTCAAACTGATGGAACTAGGCACGCGCTGCACCATCAACGACACGCTCGATTTTGAAATGGCCGAGCACTTGTCGTTGGAGATGGATTTCGAGAATGTCGAACTTCGCGAAGCCGCGTCGCTGGAAGATACGCTGCTGACCAGCATCAACGAACAAGAAGACGACGAGGCGTCGCTCGTGCCGCGGCCGCCGGTGATCACGTTCCTGGGCCATGTCGATCATGGAAAAACGTCGCTGCTGGATCGCGTGATTGGCATTGATGTCGTCTCCGGCGAGGCAGGCGGAATTACGCAGCACATTCGGGCTTACGCGAAGAAAAAAGACGGCAAGACGATCTCGTTCGTCGATACGCCCGGCCACGAAGCGTTCACCGAAATGCGTGCCCGGGGTGCGAACGTGACCGACATCGCCGTGCTGGTCGTTGCCGCCGACGACGGCGTCATGCCGCAAACCGAAGAAGCGATCAGCCACGCCAAAGCGGCCGAAGTGCCAATCGTCGTGGCGATGAACAAGATGGATCTGCCCGGGGCGAACCCCGACAACGTCTATCAGCAACTGGCCACCCACGAACTGCTGCCGACCGAATGGGGCGGCGAAGTGGAAGTGATCAAGACCAGCGCCATCACTGGTGAAGGGGTCGACGACTTGCTTGAGACCTTGCTGTTGACCGCCGAAATCCATGAGTACACCGCCAACCCCGACCGCGATGCCCTTGGCGTTTGCCTGGAAGCCGAGCAGGAGCCGGGCCGCGGCGTGGTGGCTAAGATGATTGTGAAGAACGGCACGTTGAAAGTCGGTGACGTGGTGGTCTGCGGCGAAGCCCACGGCCGGATCAAGGCGATGTACGACACCCTAAAAGTCAAAAAGAAGCTCAAGGAAGCCGGGCCGTCGATCCCGGTCAACGTCACCGGCTTCGACATCGCCCCCGAAGCGGGTGAGACGTTTTACGTTTTGCCGGATATTTCCCAAGCGCGGGAAATCGCCACGAACCGAGCGAACGAGAACCGGCGTCAGGCGCTCGGCGGCGGCAAACGCCATGTGTCATTCGAAGAATTCCAAGAGCGGCTGGCCGCAGGAACGCTCGGCGGCGGCGACGAACCGGCTATCCTGAATCTGATCATCCGGGCCGATGTCCGCGGGTCGATCGAGGCGATTCAGAAAGAGCTTGACAAGTTGTCGCACCCCGAAGTGCAAGTGAAGATTCTGCAAGCCACCGTCGGCGGCATCACCGTGGGCGATGTCACTTTGGCCGACGCCAGCGACGCGGTCATCGTCGGCTTCAACGTCATTCCCGATGAAGCGGCCCGTGCGCTCGCTGACGAGCGCGGCGTCGAGATTCGCCGGTACGATGTGATTTACCGCGTTACCAGCGAAATCAAGGACATGCTGGAAGGCAAGCTGAAGCCGGAAGAGCAAGTCAAGGATCTCGGCCGGGCGTTGGTCAAGCAGGTGTTCGCGGTCAGCCGGCTCGGTTCGATTGCCGGTTGCCACGTGCTGGACGGGGCGATCCAACGCGGCTGCCGCATCCGCGTCAACCGCGATGGCCGCGGCATCGGCGATTACAACCTGGCGTCCCTCCGCCGCGAGAAGGATGACGTCAAGGAAGTCCGCAAAGGTTACGAGTGCGGCATGAAACTCGACGGCTTCAACGATTTGAAAGAAGGCGACATCCTCGAAGCCTACGAGATCGAAGAAGTCAAACGAACGCTGGAAAGCGCGGCGGTTGCTGAATAGGATTTGTTCGCGTCTCTCAATTCGCTTGCTGTGGCCGCAGCAGGCAAGCCCGCCCGCTACCCGCTTGCAATCCGATACTGAACAAACATCACACCCTTGTACCGCCATGTCATCACGCCGCACGCTTAAAGTTGCTTCCGCGATCCGGGAAGTTGTCAGTATGGCGATTCTGACCGACTTGAAAGATCCGCGCGTGCAAGATGTCACGGTGACCGCCGTGGAAGTCTCTGGAGATTTGCGGAGCGCCAAAGTGCATGTTTCCGTAATGGGAGACGAAACAAAGCAGCGGCTCAGCCTCAAGGGCTTGCAAGCGGCCGCCGGCTATTTGCAAGGCAAGGTCAACAACCGGGTGGAAATGCGGTACACCCCGCGGATCGAATTCAAGCTGGATCAGGGCGTTAAGCACTCGCTTGAAGTCGCCCGCATTCTTGAAGAAGTCTTGCCCAAAGAAGACCCGCCGGACGACCCAGAAGAAACGGGCGCTGCCGCGTCAGGTGAAATCGACGGTTCCGCGGCAATGGACTAAAATGTCCCCTGGAAATCGCCGTTTCACAGAACCCTTTCAAACTGCCATTACACTAGCTCTCCACGAACGAGAGTTCGATTCTTAAGACAAAAACCTTTCCGCTATGGCCGCTCCCAACCGCACATCGATCCTGACCAAAGCCCACAAGGTTCTCAAGAAAAAATACTCGCCCGTCGCGCCGCCGCCCGGCCGCGGCGTGCTGGAATCGATGCTGTACGGCTGCGCCTTGGAGAACGCGCCCTACCAGCAGGCCGACGACGCATTCGCCCGATTGCAAGAAACCTATTTCGACTGGAACGAAGTGAGGGTGACGACCGTCAGTGAGTTAGCGGAAGTGATGCGCGGATTGCCGGACCCCAAGGCGGCGGCCACCAACCTGAAACGCTGCCTGCAGAACATGTTCGAGGCTGAGTACTCCTTCGACCTCGAAGGGCTGGTCAAAGAAAACCTGGGCAAGGCGATTAAGAAACTTCAACGGTACGGGGCGTCGGCGTTCGTTACTTCCTATACCACGCAAACCGCGCTGGGAGGGCATTCTATTCCGGTCGACAGCGCAGCCCTGAATTTGCTGCTGGTCCTGGGTGTAATTACCGAGGCCGAAGCAGAAAAGAAGCAAGCCCCCGGTTTGGAACGGGCGATCCCGAAAAGCAAAGGCGTAGAGTTCGGCTCTCTGTTGCACCAACTGGCGGTTGACTTCCAGGCTTCGCCGCACGGAACTAACCCGCGGAAAATTATCGTCGAAATCGAACCAGCGGCCAAAGAGCGCCTGCCGAAACGGGCAAGCCCCAAGAAAAAGAAGAAAGCCGCCAAGGCAACCACGAAGAAGAAAACGGCGAAGAAAGCCGCCAAGGCCACGCCTAAAAAGAAAACAACCAAGAAGAAAACCAAAGCCGTCGCCCGGAAGAAATCAACCACCAAGCGACTGGTCCGTAAGAAGCCGCGTTAGGGCTGGCACAACTCATGCTTCGGAGAGCCTGATGATGGTTCGCAAAACAATCGCCCTCTTTGTGTTGGCCGTGCCGCTTTTCAGTGCACAGCAATCCTTCGCTCAAACGGACTCGCGGGAAGTCGCCGCCAAAGACGAACCGCCGCTGACGGATGACCCCCTGCTGGAACGGCCCGACCCCTTGGAGCCGCACCGCGAGCGGGGCG
>CALBTA010000232.1 GCA_937967755.1 uncultured Planctomycetaceae bacterium
ATTGCGACCCCCGCGCTGCACTTCAAAAACTTGTGTGCCTACCAATCGCTTGACAAGGGTGTGGAAATGTGTATACTATACTGATGTGATTGTATGACGGTCTTCCTAGGCGGTCGAAATGAAGCGATTGGGGGTGCAGTTCCGTAGGACGCAGTTCCACTGCGTCGGGACGGGTTACAAACCCGTCCTACTTTGCGGCAAGGCGGCGGGGAGAATGCACCACTGACCCCCGAAATGTGCGATTTTGGTACATTTGAGGGCGGGATTGGGATCGCAGCGAATGCTGTAACCTGTTGTAAAGCAATGACTTACGGATTCGCAAATCGGCAAGATGGCGACGCAAATGCACCACGGACTCCAGAATTCCGGTACAAGCTCGGCGGTGGCTGGAAGCCCCCGCTACTGGTCCTATGTGCAACAGGCGCGCTGCGCATAGACGTGCAACGCGCAGCGCTTTTAGGGAACCCTGGAGGCCGGCCTTTTTGTTGCACATAAGACATCAATGTGCAACCAGCGCGCTGCGCATTAGCTTCACGCGACGCCGAAAACTAACCGGCGGGTACGAGGCTGGAATTCCCCATAAAAAGTTGACAGTGGATTGGTGTTGCGGGTTGGGTAAATGGTGAGTGTTCGTTTGTATTCCCACCGACGATTGCCTGACACAAAAAATTCGGGCCCCAGAATTGTTTTGCAAGCCCAAGGAAGCGTAGGGAAGCCGTACTCTGTACGTGGTACTAAGTACCCAGTACCCGGAGGTCAGCTCTCGCTGCTCACCGCCGATTCGGTCGCGTACCCCTTCCGCACCCATTCGTTCAATCCGCCCTTGGCGCTGCGTACTCGTCGGTAGCCTTTCGACTTCAAGTACAGCGTGGCCTGCTTTGAGAATTTGCCGATGTTGCAGACGGTGATGATTTCGGCGTCGCGGTCTTCGGGCAGTTCGCTGGATCGCCTGCCGAGGTCGTCTTGCGGGATGTTGATGCTGCCGGGTACGTGCGACTCGTCGTAGTGCTCCGGTGTGCGGATGTCGATGATGATCGGAACATCATCACTACTGAGGCGATCGTTCAGTTCCTTGGCCTTGATCGAATCGTGCGGGTTCTTCAAGTTTTCCATCATCTCGGCAAGCAGTTGGTCACTCTTACTCGGCGCAGCCGGTTCGCCGCTGGCGGCTTCGCCCTCTTTCACCTGCGGAGCAAGCTCAGGAAAGTGCCGCACGATCGATGATGCGTACTTGAAGATGTTGTCGCAAAAAATCACGACCACGATATTGCCCGGCTCATCGGGAACCAACTTCAGCGCTCCCGCCAGGTTCATTCCGCTGCTGGGACCGGCGACGATGCATTCCTCCTGGTTCAACCGCCGGCACAGGTCGTACGCCTCGCGGTTGTTCACTTCGACTTCGCCGTTGTACTCGTCGGGGCGGTAGAGCTTCGTCTGTTGCAACTGCCGCTTGCTACGCACGCCGGGAATGTCGTGCCCTTCCTCCGGAGCGACCCCCAGCACTTGGATATCCGGGTTCTGCTCCTTCAAAAACCGCCCCGTGCCGGTGATCGTACCGCACGTGCCGAGGCCGGCGACGAAGTGTGTGATCTTCCCGTCGGTCTGTCTCCAAATTTCGGGGCCGGTGGTCCGGTAGTGCGCACCGGGATTCGCCTCGTTCACGTATTGATCAAGAATCTCGAACTCGTCTTGCTCGTCGGCCGTGCGGCGGGCCTCGGCGATTGCCCCTTCGGGCGCACCGGGGGCGGGGCAAAGCGAATCGTCCAACTCTACCACGTCGGTGCCCAAGAACCGCAGCACCGTGCGCTTCTCCAGCGGGATCTGGTCCGAGAGCGGAGTGCGCAACGGGTAGCCCTTGGCGTTCCCGATCATCATCAGCCCGATGCCGGTATTGCCCGAGGTCGCCTCGATCAGCCTCTTCCCAGGCGAAAGCAGGCCGCGCTCTTCGGCATCGCGAATCAAATTCTCGGCCACTCGATCCTTCACCGCGCCGAACGGGTTGTACCATTCCAGCTTGGCGAAGACCTGGGTGTGCTGAAACCCGGTGACCTTGTTCAGGCGGACGATGGGCGTCGGGTTCTCGGCGTTGGAAAGCAGGCCGAGCATTGAATCATAAACACGCGTTTGATGGTCGTTGGGCATGATGTTCTCGTAGCCGCAAGCTGCCGGCTTGCCGGCTGGTTCGCGTAGCAAGTTCAGAAGGCCCCATTGGAACCCTGAATTCGATTCCTTTCGAGCCGTCAAAAACAAAGCAGTTTGGCGAACAAGCTGGCAACTTGTTGCCACGGGTATGTCAATTGTTGAAATAGGTGAATTCTGATAAGTTTGCGGGTATGGGTCCAGATGGAATCAACTCGTAGCGGGGGCTTCTAGCCACCGCTGAAATAGGTCTGCACATCTCGGTGGCTGGAAGCCCCCGCTACTGGTGAAGAAAACATATTCTTGGAGTTTCGCGGAATGAAGGCCAGTAACCACCTTTGGAAAGATATCCTGGGCGATCAGATTCCGCCGCATCTGGCGGAGGAAATCGATACGTTCGAGACGGAAATCGATCTGCGTCAGCAGGATAAGATCGACGAGAAGATCTTCGCCGAAACCCGACTGCGCCGCGGAACCTACGGGCAGCGGTACGATAATGGGCAGCGCCACGACGGGTCGAAATCGCAGGATTTGCCTTTCCCTGACAAGTTGACCAAAGGCCCGCACACGGTCTGGGACGCACCGGGAATGCAGCGGATCAAGATTCCCTACGGCGGCATGACACCTGAGCAACTGGAAGTCATGGCCGATCTGGCGGAGGAGTATTCCGACGGCATCGCCCACATCACGACGCGGCAAGACTTCCAACTTCACTTCATCCACATCGACGATACGCCCGCATTAATGCGTCGCCTGGCCGCGTCGGGCATCACCACGCGGGAAGCCTGCGGCAACTCGGTCCGCAACGTCACCGGCTGCCCGTTCATGGGTGTCTGCCCGGACGAACCGTTCGACGCGACCCCATACGCCGATGCGCTCACCTACTTCCTGATGGGCCATCCCGATTGCCAGAACTTTGGCCGCAAATTCAAGCCGGCGGTCAGCGGGTGCGAGCAGCACGCCTGCGGACTGGTCCAAATGCATGACCTCGGTTTGACCGCCCGGGTGAAGGAAGTCGACGGCCAGGAAGTTCGTGGGTTCAAGGTCGTCGTCGGCGGTGGGTTGGGCGCAGTGCCTCGGCAAGCGAAGACGTTCGACGAGTTCATGGCTCCCGAAGAAATCTTGCCCATCGCGCAAGCCATCGCCCGCGTGTTCGGAAGGTTGGGTGAAAAGAAAACCCGCAGCCGGGCGCGGATCAAATTTCTCATCGAAAAGATGGGCATGGAGGATTTCAAGAAGGCCGTCCTCGAAGAGCGGGCCGCTTTGCCGGAAGACCCGCGCTGGACCGAAATGATCGCCGACCTGGCGAAGACGGAAGAGTCGCCGCTGAAGCCGCCGGGCGAAATGCCGCAGCTCAATGGCAACGAGCAAATGCACCGTTGGATCGAATCCAACACCCGCGAGCAACGCCAGCCCGGCTACGTGACTGCGACGATCACACTGCCGCTGGGCGACATCACGCCCGATCAACTGCGGGCCTTCGCCGACATCGCAAGACAGTTCACCAACGGCACCGTCCGTACCACCGTGGAGCAAAACTTTGTGCTGCGGTGGGTCAGCAAGTCCGACGTGCCGGCGCTGTACGAAGCGCTCGACGCCGCCGGGCTATCCGAACCGGGCGCGTGCAAGGTGAGCGACATCGTTGCTTGCCCTGGGACGGATACCTGCAAATTGGGCATCTCTTCTTCCCGCGGACTGGCGGGCGAATTGCGGACACGGCTGGCGGCCAAAGGGGTGCAACTCGATCAAGCGATTCAAGATTTGCACGTGAAAATCAGCGGCTGCTTCAACAGTTGCGGCCAGCACCACGTCGCCGACATCGGCTTTTACGGTGTCAGCCGTACGCTGCAAGGTTTCAAGGTGCCGCACTTTCAGGTCGTTCTCGGCGGCCAGTGGGAAGAGAACGCCGGCAGCTATGGCCTGCCGATCGTCGCCGTGCCGTCGAAACGCGTTCCCGAAGCGCTCGACCGCATCGCCGATTTCTATCTGAAAGAGCGGCAAAGTGACGAGCGTTTTCCCAAGTTCGTCACCCGCATCGGCAAGGCGAAGATTCGCCAGGTGTTGGATGACCTGACCCAGAACGCCCCCTCGCATGAAGATCAGCCGTCGTTCTACAGCGACTGGTCCGATCCGCGGCAGTACAGCATTGGCGATATCGGCAAGGGCGAGTGCGCGGGCGAAGTCGTGACACAGTACGAATTCCAAATGACCGCCGCCGAGCGGATCGTGTTCGAGTCACAAGTCAGCTTGGAAGATGGCGATGCCCAAGCCGCTGGCGAAGGGGCGTACAAAGCGATGATCATCGCCGCCAAAGCTCTGGTGCAATTGCAATACGACGACGTCACTGAAGAAGACCCCGATGAAGTTGTCGATGAGTTCAAAGAGCGCTACTACGACAACGAAATGATTTACGATCCTTTCGCGGGATCGAAATTCGCCGATTACCTGTTCGCGGCGCACGACGCCGCCGGGCGAAGCCACGACGCCGACTCGGCCCGCGTGCTCATTGAAGAAGCGCAGCTATTTATCGAGTCGGTTCACAGTTGCTACAACCGCATCCGCACCGAAGGCATGAGCGCCGCGGCGAGCTTACCATTTGTAGGACGCAATTCCATTGCGTCCGGGACGAAGTGGAACTTCGTCCTACAAGACATCGAAACCGAAAACCCATCTTCATGAACCTCCAACACGTCAACGTAAAAATCTTCGTCGACGGCGAACTGACTGTCGACCAGGAGCAGTTCATCAACATCTTTCACCGCCTGGTGGCCGAGCAGGCGATGGACCAGATGATGATTGACGTCGCCGACTACCGCCACGTGCCGGCCGGCCCCGGCGTGGTGATGGTGGGACTGGAAGCCGATTATGCGATGGACCATAAGGATTCGCGCTACGGGCTGCGGTACAACCGCAAGGGCGCGCTGGAAGGATCGAATGTCGACCGGATGAACCAGGCTTATTGGGCCGCCCGAAACTTGTGTACTTTGCTGGAGAGTGAACTCGACGGCCTGAAGTTCAGCGAGACCGAGTTCGAATTGTTCTTCAACGACCGGGCGCTGGCCCCTAATACGCCGGAAACACTGGCGGAAGCCAGGCCAGAAATTAAAGCGTTTCTCCGTGATGGGTTGGGGCAAACCGAGTTCGAGTTCGACTTCAACAACGACCCGCGTAGTTTGTTCGGCGCGGTGGTGAAACTCGGGCAACCAGTTGCGGCAGCGGCTACCGCTTGATCGGCCTGCGGCAGCGCGATTGAATAGTTCGTAAAACCGGGCTTTTCAAATTGCCGCCTATCTGTGAGCCAGCGCCATGCCCACTACGGTCAACGGGGTCGGTACGACCTACTTCGGCAAGCGGAACCTCGAACAATACCCAGGCGTTTGCCAGTGGTGCAACAACGCCACCACGCTTTCGGACTACGAAACAGGCTACTGGATTTGCCTGATTTTCATTCCCGTGATTCCGTTGGGCAGACGGATGATTCTGAACGAGTGCCCCGTTTGCACCCGCCACAGCGCCATCTCGCTGCGCGAGTGGGAGCGCGTTCGCGAAGCTTCCATCACTGACGGAATCCACGCGCTTTCATCACAAGGCAACAACCCCGAGAAGGCACTGGAACTGTTGGGGACGTACACCGCTTTCAAGCAGTATGACCAGGCGAGGGAACTGGCCGTGACCATCAAGTCGAACAATTGGAACAGCTACGACGTGTTGCTCGCTGTCGCTGGGTGGTTTGACGAAATGGGCATGCAGCGCGAGGCGGACGAGTGTTTCGACCGCTGCCTCAAACTCGACTACGACTGCCCCGCATCGAAGCACATCCGTTGCATCACGCACATTCAAGAAGGGGAGCTGATCCCGGCCCGTGAACTGGCCACCGAGATGTTCAACATGGAACCGATGGAGAAACTGCCGGTAATGTCTCTGCTGGCCGACGCGTTCGAGCAGTCCCATCAGCTACCGGACGCGTACGAATTGCACAAAATGATGCTTGGCCGGGTGCCCGAGCTGCGCGACGACAAAGAATTCTGCAAACACATTCGGAAGATCGAACAACAGATCGGCGTCTTCGAATCGGTCGTGCCGAAGCGCGGGCTGTTCGGCTGGTTTGGCTAACCGGCAAACGGGAGGTAGCGGCGCTTTCTATGCCTTCTCTTCGGCAACGGCTTGTTCCTTGCCTTTGGCTTTGAAGAATTTCAGCCAACTGCTGACCGCGTTGCCATCGCCGGATGGGGCAGGGGCGTTGCCTGAGAGGACGTCGGCCATTTCGCGAAGCGATTGGGTGATGGCGGCTTTGGGTGCTTGCTCGACCAGCGGCACGCCGTTGTTGCGAACTTCGACCATCGTGCGGTAATCGTTCGGTAGTTGCCAAAAGATCTCGCGGTCGATGGTCTCTTGGGCCTTCTTCACGCTAATCTCGCCGCTGCCCAGCCCAACGCGGTTGACGACGATCTTCGTACGTTCCTTCAACCCATCTTCTTCGTCGAAGGACATTAGCAATCGCACGACGTTTCGCAGGCAAGGCAGGTCAAGCTGCGTGACCATCAGCGTATGCTGGGCCGCGTGTAACGCAACCATGTCGAGTTCCGAGTAGGTCTTCGACAAATCGATAATAACGTGCGTAAACGTCGCTTTGAGCAAGCCGATGACCCGCTGAAAGTCCT
>CALBTA010000233.1 GCA_937967755.1 uncultured Planctomycetaceae bacterium
TGGGGTTGAAAAAGTGGTCCCTCGGTAGAGGGAGTCGCGATGAATAACTCAGAGGTTTTTCAGCAAAGTCGAGGGACCCTTGGAGACCGGGTGCGCGATGAATAACCTCAAAACTTTGTCAGCACTTACGGTCCTGAAGAGGGGATGAAAAAACAGGGAGTTCGAGATCATGGCAGCTCTGGTTCCAACACGCAAAGCGATATCGGTTGCGGTCGCGTTGTCGGCAGTCGCTTTATTTTTTTCGACAGGGCGGGGTGATGGTCAGGAAGCGGCCGATTTTGATGAGGCCGAAACGTGCCGGGCGGTCTTTGGCACGCTTGAGCGAACTCACATCAACTTGCTGATGATGCCGGCTGACTTTGAACAATCGGTCGTGCAACTTTATCTGCGAAAACTTGATCCGCGCAAGATGTACTTCTTGCGCGAAGACGTGGCGGCGATTCGCCATTGCGCCCGCGGGTTGCAGGTTCAGTTGCGGCGAGGGGATTTGACCGTTGTAAACAAGTCGCTGGAAATTTACCGGAACCGAGTGCGGCAGCAAACGGCTGAGGCCAGAGCGATGCTGAAACAGGAGCACGACTTTACGGTCGATGAATCGATTTCACTCAACTACCGGCGCCGGCCGTACTGTTTGACTGAGTTTGAACTGAACGAGCGTTGGCGGAAGACGATCAAGTACGAATTGCTGGCGGGGCGCTTGCCGGACGAGACGCGCGAGCAAACAATCGCTCGGCTGCAGAAGCGAACGGACCGAGCGATTGCCAATTTGGAAGCGGCAGATCGCGAAGGCGACGTGGAACTGTTCTTGCAGGCGGTTGCCCAAACGTACGATCCCCATAGCAGCTACCTTTCGCCGACAACGTTGGACCACTTTCGCTAGCCGGCTGCGCGTCAACGTACCATGCCGTTTGCACTGAAAGCCCGATTCATTGTCCCGGTTGCTGGAGAGCCAATCTCCGGCGGCGTGGTCGTTGTTGACCAAGGCCGAATCGTGGGCGTCGAACGCGATGCACCCGGCGGCATCGATGTGATCGACCTTGACGCCCACAACAAAGTGACGGGCGGCGGCGTGGTGTTGCTGCCTGGTTTCGTCAACGCACATACACATTTGGAATTCAGCGAGTTGAACGTGCCACTGGGGCGGCGGGGGATTTCGTTTCCCGATTGGATTCGCGCATTAATTGCTCACCGGTTGGAGATCGATTCGCCCCCAGCGCCGGAGACCATCCGTCGTGGTTTGCTGGAATGCCTTCGATCCGGGACGACAGCCGTTGGCGAAATCGCGCCGAATCGGTGGCCTTGGGGGGCGCTGGACGAAGAACGGGTTGTCGCAGCGGATCACCCACACCTGACGTTGTTCCGGGAATTTCTTGGGCTGCCGGCCGAGAGCGTCGAGCAAACCGAGGCGGAACTGCGGGAATTGGAAATGCACTTCGCCGCTGGCCGCACGAACGCTTCGCTGGCGGTTAGCCCTCATGCGCCCTATTCCACGCACTGGGACATGGCTGAAGCGATTTGTACGTACGCCCGACGGCATGACGTTCCGCTGGCGATGCACCTGGCTGAATCTCGCGAAGAGTTGGAACTGCTGCAATCACATACTGGTCCGTTCCGCACGTTACTTGCGGATTTGGGCGTGTGGAACCCCCGCGGAATTCCGCTCGGTAGCCGCCCGCTCGATTACCTACGGTTGTTGGCGACGTCGCCATGCAGCCTGGTCGTTCACGCAAACTATTTGAATGACGAGGAAATCGACTTCATCGCCCAGCAACGCCAACGCATGTCGGTCGTTTTCTGCCCGCGCACGCACGACTACTTTGAACATGACCCCCACCCGCTGTTGAAGCTGATTGAGCGCGGCGCGCAGGTGGTGCTGGGTACGGATTCGCGCGCGTCGAACCCGGATTTAAGTTTGCTTGAAGAGATGCGGCAGGTAGCCAAAGTGTTTCCGAGCCTGGCATCCGATGCGGTGGTTCGCATGGGAACGTTGGCTAGCGCCGGGGCGCTGCGCAGGCAGGGCGAGTCGGGCAGCATTGAAGTGGGTAAGCGGGCTGACTTCGCCGTGGTCGCGCTCGATGAGACGGTTCGCAATCCTTACGAATCGGTAGTGCAATCCGGACATCCCAACGTGGCGACCTACATCGGCGGTAAATGCGTTTACAATTGCAGAAACGACCACCACACTGATCCATCAAAAGCAATAGGCGAAGAAAGGATCTGACATGAATGCCCGCGATGTCCTGAAGATCGGCATTGATATGGGACGCATGATCACCACCAGTTACCTGGAGGATCTTAGCGACGAAGAAATGATGAAGCGGCCTTGCGAAGGTTGCAATCACATCAACTGGCAGTTAGGCCACTTGATTGCCTCGGAGCACCAGATGATGTCGGGCATCAGCCCCGACGATATGCCGGCGCTGCCCGACGGCTTCGCGGAAAAGTATACGAAGGAAACCGCGACGTCGGATGATGCATCAGCGTTTGAAACGAAGGAGACACTGATGCAACTTTACGAGCAACAGCGTGCCGGCACATTGGCTGCGTTGGCGAAGCAATCAGACGAAGACCTCGCCAAGGAGTCGCCCGAGCAGATGCGATCGTACGCTCCCACGTTGGCAGCGGTGTTTGAACTGCAAGGCAGCCACTACCTAATGCACGCCGGGCAGTGGGCCGTGGTTCGCCGGCAACTGGGGCGGCCACCGTTGTTTTGAAATCGCGAAGTTTACAGCACCGTGATCAACGTGCACAGCGCCAACACCACCGCCACGCCGAGAACCGCCGGTACGCCCATCGGCACGCGCACCGGGTCGTTGGCTCCGCAATTGGGACAGATGGTCTCGGTCAGTTTCACCTGGTCGCCGCACTCGCGGCAGCGTTGACATGCCCGCAGGTGCTGCTGGGCGATGTCGATCGCCTCATCGCGACGGGTCTCCGCCCAAGCCCGCCAGCGGTTGATTTCCTGCTCGTGCGGGCGGCAACGAGGGTGCGGTTTGGCAGAGCGGCGAGCCATGACGTGGTCTCCTAGGGCAACGGGGACCGATCCGCAGAGTTGCAGCGGTCCCCATTAAAAGAGATACGTCACAAATCGCAGGGTGTCAAAAAAGAATTGACGCAAGTTCAGCCAATGGTAGTAGGCACACTCCGTGTGCCGTAACTGAAGCAAAGTCGCCCAGCGATTCGCGGACGGCACACGGAGTGTGCCTGCTACCATCAAGGTTGATCTAAGGCAGGCGCAGCCCATCGAATAGCCCACCAACGTGGCCGTGGGCGTCGCCCGAAGCGCGAACGACCAACACCTTCAGGTTCGGGTAGTATACGATCGAACCCGGGCCGCCGTTCACGTCCCAATGCTCCGGTGAGATGACGTTTTGAATCAACTCCACCAACGTCTCACCGAAATCGCGAACCGCACCGCCGCCGCTGGCTTGTGCATCGTTCTCTCCGCTGGCGGAAGCATCAACGGTGACCGCCTGGCTTTCGGCGACGGGGTATTTCGGAAGTTGGGCATCGGGATCGGACTGGTTGCGTTTAACGTTGCGCTGCAGGTCGGTCTTGATGCTAATCAGCCGGCTGTAGACCTTGGCCTTCAGTTTCAGCCGAGATTGCAACGCCATCTCGTCGTCGCGAACGATGGCGATGTAAAGCTTCGACAAGTCGCGAATCGCGGCCGCCCGGGCGTCGGCATTTTCGGCGGTGGCTTCGCGGTTCAGGATTAGCCGAACGGCATCGCGCACCTCTTGGGGTTTCAGTTCGACAGTTTCTGCTTCGCTACTTTCCGCTGCGAAGATTGCCGTGGGCAATATCAACGAAGCTACCGAAAGAACCGCTGTGAAAAAAGAACGCATCGCTCACCTCCTGAGCAAACAATCAGACGCCACACCCCTGCAAGCGTCTCATGTGCAGTATACAGTATCGGCCGATTTGGAGGCAATTGTCATCTAATTTGCCCAGCTCGTTCCCACGCTATGCGTGGGAACGAGACCGGAACGAGGCCGTTAATTCTTCGGCGGCTTGTGCGGGCCGTGGCAATCGCCGCAGTTGGATGCTTCTTTGAGCAGCGCGGAAGCGCCGTCTTTATCATCGACAACCGCTTGAGCGGCCGCGACCAATGCGGTGGTTTTGGTTTTCCAGCTTTCGGCTTCGCCCATCGGCTGTTCTTGCGCTGCCATGGATTGGTACATTTCCAGCAGCAGTTTTTCTTCGTCCGCGCTGGCATCCCCGGCGATCACTTTCTTTACCAGCGACATCCTCCCGCCATGCCCTTTCTTCATCACTTCCTTAATCGTGTACTTCGGTTCGCCATCGGCCTCGTCGTCCGCGGAAGCGTTCATCGCAACCATCGAAGCCGTTGCCAACAAAGCTGCCAGAATCATGGTGTTCTTCATTCGTCGTCTCCTACTTCAAGTTCAAAATCGATGTGTGAAAGTCCTGCCGCGGGCTCATCTTATCGATCTCCACAGGTGAATTCCAGCAAGCCCCGCCGATTTTTCTGAAAGAAATTGGTACGATGGAAGCTCGCTTTATCACGTTCTCTCTTTTGCAAACAGATCCATGCCCAAAGCCACTTGGAACGGAACGGTCATCGCCCACAGCGACGATACCGTCGTTGTTGAAGGAAACCACTACTTTCCGCCGGAATCGATCCGCGAGGAATACTTCGAAGCGAGCGACACCACCACGGTTTGCGGTTGGAAAGGCACGGCCCAGTATTACACGCTGCACGTTGACGGGCAGACGAATGTGGACGCGGCCTGGTATTACGCAGAGCCGAAGTCCGAAGCCGCGAACATCGCCGGGCATGTGGCGTTTTGGAAGGGTGTGGAGGTGGCGTA
>CALBTA010000234.1 GCA_937967755.1 uncultured Planctomycetaceae bacterium
GGGTTTTTCAACACGCGCGTTGCACAAAGGTGTGCAACGCGCAGCGCGCTTTGGGGCCCCTGGGCGGCATCGAAGTGTTGCACATTAGACGTTAATGCGCAGCGCGCATGTTGAAAAACGTCGGTCGAAGAGGCGATAGAAAAAGGCGGACCCGTAGGTCCGCCCTTTATTGACTTTCAAACTGCGCTCGCCAGTGCGCGGTGTTATTTCCTATGGCACTGGTGCTTCGTGGACGGGTTACAAACCCGTCCTACGATTTTCCGGTGGCTGGAAGCCCCCGCTACTACTTGTGCGTCAGCAGAGTGGGGCGTCGGCTTTTTCGGTGATGACTTCGCACTTGGGCGATAGCTCGGCGTTCAGCGCGGTGAAGTCGACCCATTCTTCCGGCACGTTGTCTTCGTGGAAGATCGCTTCCACCGGGCACTCCGGAACGCAGGCTTCACAGTCGATGCATTCTTCCGGGTGGATGTACAGCATCTGTTCGCCTTCGTAGAAACATTCGACGGGGCAAACGACTACACAATCGGTGTACTTGCAGCCAAAGCAGGGTTGGGCGACTACGTGTGTCATTCGAGAGGTCTCTCCTTAGCGGTTACGCCTGCGAGGAACTTGTAGGAATACTGATATCTTGCCGGATTAGCCTGATTATCGAACCGCAATTGGTGGTAACTTTCACTTTCCCCCTGGTCGCCGGGCAGTTCCCCGAGAAATATCGAAACACTGACCAAATTAGGGGGTTGAGCTTCAAGTGCTTTTGACGGAACAACTTGAAGGCGACTACCGTAGTGAATTATTGGAAATTTAGAGGCTGAGGATGAGTGCTGTCAAGGCAACGTAACCAGTAAAATAGCCTACTGAAAAGGTTTGTCTTGCTTCGGCTGTTGGCTCTACCTAGAATCAACAGTGGCAATACTATCGCCATTTCCTTCCCAGTTGGCGGCAAATCTTATCGGCCGCCGCTGGTGGCCTAAGTCTGCAAGGTTGGAAACGCCGCCCGGCAACACAGATGGCGGCAAATTATCGTACGCAAGAAGAGGTTCTCGCGTGGTTCTATCAGAAATCGACCGCAATTTGCTCCAGCGCTGTCTGGCCCGCAAGCCGCGAAGTTGGGAGGACTTCTGCGACCGCTTCCTGGGCCTGGTTGTGCATGTCATGAATCATTCGGCCCAAAGCCGTTCGATTAAACTCACGCCGGAAGATCGGGAGGACCTCGCCGCCGAGGTGTTCCTGAACATCGTCCGCGATGACTTCGCCCTGCTGCGGCGTTTTCGCGGTGATAGTTCGCTGGCGACTTATCTGACGGTAATTTCGCGCCGTATTATCGTTCGCCAGTTGACGCAGCGCAAACTAACATCGCCGCTGGCCGAATCGGCCGACGCCGTTCCCGCTGCCGACAACGGCCACGCGGAAGAGCGGATCAACAACCGCGACGAGGTCGAACAGTTGATGCGCCAGCTCGACGGCCCCGAAGCCGACATTGTGCGGATGTATCACCTCGAAGGCAAGTCGTATCGCGAGATCAGCCAAAGCGTCGGCATGGCTGAAAATACCGTCGGCCCCACCCTGAGCCGCGCCCGCGAAAAGATGCGCCGCGCGGGGGCGGAAGCTGGGATGTAGCATCACTATGGATCATTCTCCTTATCATGCCGTAATTCGAAAAACACTCGACTGGTGGATCGGGTGGATTGAGGAAGTTCCAGGCGTAAACTCTCAAGGGGAATCGCGTGAAGAGTTGCTCAACAATCTTCGCGAAGCGCTCGGGGAAGCGTTAGAGATGAATCGCGAGGAAGCACGGCGTGCCGCGGGTGCGCCGTTTGAAGAGGTAACGATTCAACCGTGAAGCGCCGTGATCTTATTCGGCATTTGATCAACCACGGCTGCGAATTGGTGCGCGAGGGCGGAAGCCATTCGTGTGGGGTAATCCGGCAATCGGTCGTCGGTCCGCCGTACCTAGACACAGAGAGATCGATGATCGTCTCGCCCGCAAGATTTGTCGCGACCTTGGTATTCCCAGTCCATTGCGAGAGTTTCACCTTCCGATGGAAAGTTCCACCAGCGTTAGCCTTTTGCGGCGGCTGAAACGCCCGGATGAAACGGCCGCTTGGGAGCGCTTCGTCGAGCTTTACGCGCCGATGATTCGCGCTTGGGTGAAGCGGCAAGGGCTGGCGGATGTTGATGCGGATGACCTTTCGCAGGAGGTCATGACCGCGCTGGTTCAGAAGTTGCCGGAGTTTGAATACTCGCCCGAGAAAAGCTTTCGCGGCTGGCTGCGCACCGTGTCGGTCAACAAGGTACGCGATTTCTTCCGGCGGAAGGCGGCGCGGAAAGAGAAAGGAGATGTGAACGACGCCAACCTGGCGGTCGAGCCGGAGCATCTGGAGTTTATCGAAGAAGCAGAATATCGGGCGAAACTCGTCGGCCGTGCATTGCGCATCATGCAGGCCGAATTTCGCCCCGCGACATGGCAAGCCTGTTGGCAGCACCTGGTCGAAGACCGCCCTGCCGCTGAAGTCGCCGCCGAGTTGGATATCACGGTCAATGCCGTGTATATTGCTAAGTCCCGCGTGCTTCGGCGGCTACGCGAGGAACTGGCGGGGCTGCTGGAATGATCGTTGTCGCAATTTTCTGAAAGGGTTCAGCGGCCCTGTGCGTACTACTGGCAAACGCCCGAATTGACTACGGCTTCCAAACCCAGCATGCGTTCCGCCCTTTGCCCTGACGAACAAACCTTGCAGCAAATGCTGTTGGGGCACCTCGTGGGCGACGATGCCGCCGAGTTGGAAGATCACCTTTCCACCTGCGAAAGCTGCGCGGAAACCGCGGCTCGGCTGGCCGATTCTGATGCGCTGATCGAAGCGGTCAAGGCGGCGGGCGGTTGGGAAGACGACAGCGCCGCGTCGGAACTGGTCGCTCGCATCAAGGCGATGGGGGCTGATTCGGTGCATACGCACTTGGATGAAACCCACGACAGGTTGCCGTCGTCGCAAGATTTGACGCAGTTTTTGCCTGAGGACGAGGTTCGACCCGCTGGTGAGTTGTCGTTCCTCGATCCGCCGCAGGCCGACGGAGAGTTGGGCCGCCTGGGCCGCTTTCGTGTGTTGGAGGTGTTGGGGCGGGGCGGAATGGGCGTGGTGTTGCGGGCTAAGGATCCGAAGCTTCGCCGGCTGGTCGCCATCAAGGTGTTGAACCTGAAAACGCTCGACAAGAGCGACGCGGTCGCCCGCTTCCTACGCGAGGCACAGGCAACCGCCGCGATCGACCACGACAACATCGTGACGATCCATGACGTCGGCGAGCAGCGCGGCATGCCGTATTACGCGATGCAGTTCCTCCGCGGCGAAGCGCTTTCCGACCGGCTGAGGCGTGATAAGAAACTTCCCATCGCCGATGCGGTTCGAATCGCCCGCGAGATCGCACAAGGACTTTCCGCCGCACACGCACAAGGTTTGTTGCACCGCGATATCAAGCCGGCCAATGTGTGGCTGGAAGAGGGAAACGTTCGAGCGAAGATCGTCGACTTCGGCTTGGCGCGGATCGACGATCACGAAGATTCGGAACTGACTAACAGCGGCGCGATCCTCGGCACGCCGAAATACATGTCGCCCGAACAGGCCCAAGGTCAGCCGGTCGATCACCGTTGTGATTTGTTCAGCTTAGGCAGCGTGCTGTATCACCTCGTCACCGGGCAAGCCCCGTTTTCCGGCACGAACGTGACAGCGACGTTAATCGCGGTCGCCAGCGGCGAATATGAGGACATCCAAGACCTCGTGCCCGATTGCCCCGAGTCGTTGAAGACAATCGTCAATCGCCTGCTCGAAAAATCACCTGATGACCGCTACGCCACCGCGGAAGATGTCGTCACCGCGCTGCGAGCGCTGGAAGATGAACTATTAGCCACTCCTCCTTTGCTTGTGGAACAGCCTGCCGCGCAACCGACGTCGGCAGGGCGAAACCGCAAGCCGGTCGTGTTGATCGCTCTGGCCGCGGCGTTACCGTTGTTGATCGCGCTGGCTGTGGTCTTTCTGTGGCGAACGCCGAGCGGGACATTGCGGGTCGAAGTTAACGACCCCGATATAGAAGTCTTCATCGACGACGACAAGTTGAATCTGACTGATCGAAGGTTTCACGGAACGAAGAAGGTCGGCAAGCGGCGGCTTCGAATCAAAGTTGGCGATCAATGGATACGGCTCGGTCCCGAAGCGGTTTTCACACTGAACGGCGAAGAGAAAAATTGCCTATCTGTGCAACTCAACGATGTGCAGCTTTCAAGCAATCAATTTGAAATCACTCGAGAGCGAGAGACCGTTCTGAGCATCGCTCTTATCCCTGTGCACGACGAGCCAGCCGACGAGGGCGGCCCTCACATTCAGCAGCCACGTACAAATATGGCCCTGTCGTTCGACGGCAAGAATGACGGCGTCGTACTGCCGCTGAAGCTTGGCAACGAGGGGCCATTCACGTTGGAAGCTTGGGTCACTCCTCAAGCTGTCGAAGGGCAGGGGCATGTACTGGGAAGTGGGTACGTGCTGTTGAGA
>CALBTA010000235.1 GCA_937967755.1 uncultured Planctomycetaceae bacterium
CTCACCGGGTGCCGCTGGCGGGAAGTATGCTCCAGCAGCACCCCCCCCTGCGCGGTGTCGCAGGCCGACATCGACTCGGCCGATCGGCCCGCCGCAAGGCGGACCGGGCAAGCGTCGTCGCTAACGGGTGTGGCGGCGCGGTAGCGAACATCGAGGGCGTACGGCATCTGGTTTTCACCGGTCAGCACGATCGTCAATTCGTTCTCGCCAGGATTCAACTGCGCGGCGAGGCCTTCGATTTCAATCGCGCCGTTTTCGCCAGCGCCGAATGCCTGCTTGGCGACTTCCTCACCGTCGCGGCGAACGATCAATTCGCCCTCGGTGACGGTTTTTTTATTCGCCTTGGAATGTTCGATTAGCGCCTTGAGGGCCATGATGGTCGATTGCGTGGCACCGAACCCGCCGCTCCCTTGGCGGTTGTCGGTAATCCACTGCACCGCTTTGTTGGCGTGCGCGGTCATGGCCGGGTCTTTCAACCAGGCGAGCGCCGCCAGGGCGGTCGTTTCGACTTGCAGCGAAATCCCACCGCTGCGTGTGATCGAGGTTTCCTTCGCGTCCAGCCGGCCGTCTTCCTGTTGATGGGTCGCCAACAGTTCCATCAACTTCTTCGCGTCCCCTTCGCGGCCGGCGTTGTACGCGCTGGCGGCCGCCAGGGCGATGATGTACGGGTCTTCCGTTTCCCCCGCTTTGGCAACCACGTGATCGATCTCTTGGGAAATCTTTTCGGTCAAGCCTTCCTGCTTCGCTTCGGTCAAAGCCCACACGATGTAGGCGTTGGTGATATCCTGCGGCGCGCCGCCGAACGAATCGAGCGCTCGCGGGTTGCGCTTGAATCCACCTTCGCCGTCGCGGCGGTCGAGCAGCCAGTTGGTCGCCCGCTCGATCAGCTTCGGATCGACATCATGCACCTGGGCCATGTCTTCAAATTCGAGAATGCCGTAGGCGGTCAGCGCTTCGTGTGCCGGCCAGCCGCCGAACCACTCGAACGCCTTCTTGTCGCTGGGGGCTTCGGCACATTCGAAGCTGACCAGTTTGTCGTAACCCCGCTGCAGCAAATCCTTCGCCTTCTTGGTAAACGCCGGGTCGGCCACGTCATGCTCTTGCATATAGGTCAACGCCAGCACGTTGGGATAGTTCGACGACGAGGTTTGCTCAAAACAGCCGTTGGGGTCGCGCAGCATCCCGGCCATTCCCTTTTGCAGATCGGCCAGCGACGAGGGGAACGCCGACAGCGTCACCTCGAGCGAACCTTCGACCCAGTCCTCCGGCAATTCGACCTTCACTTCCGTTTCGCCATCGATCTGCCCGCTGTAGGATTGTGCGACCGGAAAACCGGGCGGGACGACCGTTAGCCGCTTGGCGATAGCGTCGGTCAGCGGCCCGGCGGAGCCGGCAAATTTTAGATCGGCGACACCCGTCTGCCCGACAACATCGAGCGTGAAGGTCTCGCGATAGCGCTGCCCGGCGGTCAGTTGCAGCTTGCGCTGCACCTCTCCGTTCAGCTTCAGCAGCTCGCCCATTTGCGAGAAGGTGATCCCGACCGGCAGATCGGACTTCGTATCGTTATTCACCGCCAGCGGAAGTTCGATCCGGTCGCCGGCGTTGACTTCCAGCGGCAGCTTCGGCTCCAGGCTGAAGGGAATTCGCGAGACGATTTTGCCGCCGCCCGTGCCAATCCGCCGCCCGCCGTGGGCATCGGCCTTGACGATGAATGTCGTCACCGAATCGGACAGGTCGAACTCGATCGCTGCCCGGCCGTTTTCGTCGGCGATCACCAACGGGTTCCAGTACAGCACTTCGGTGAAGTCGCTGCGCACGCCCGGTTCGCCGGCGATGTGCTGGTGAGCGTACTGGCGGACCGGCATTTGGTATTGGGCCAGCAGCTTTTCATAGGCCTTGCCGATCTTCATCGTCGCCTTCTCATCGCCCGCCTTCATCGCCCGTTGAAGCAGCGTCCGCATCCGGGCGACGTCGTGGTGCGAACCGTCGAACCAAATCTGCTTCTCGCGATCCGCTATATAATCGCCCTCGCCGGGTTTCATCCAACCCTCGCGAAGAAAGCCAACATCCAGATCTTTCAAATCGTCGGCGAGCGGTCCCAACTCGTCGAAACGCGACATCTCGCGCTCTTCATCCGCGAAGAAGGCGTCATCGAAATCGGCTTCGTCGGCGGGGAATGGTTGATTCGGTTCCAGAATGGCCGGCGGGGCCGCGGGTTCGGGAGCGGGGTCGGCCGCTGGCGGAAGGTCGGCCACCACGCCGTCGGCATCGTCATCCGCGCCAGGGGCAGCTTCGGCTAGTTCTTCGGCCTCCATCGGCGCATCATCCGGGGCATCGAACGGGTCAGCCGGTTCGGCGAGGTCGAAAATTTCCGTCGCATCCTCACCTTCGGTGTCGAGTGTGACGAACTCTCCCGTCGCTTCTTCGGTCTTTGCGACCACCGCCGTGGCGTCGAAGCCGGCGAAGCCAACGAGTTGTGTCTTGCCTTGGGCGTCGATCTTCATTGACATCCAAATTCCGCCCGCGATCAAGCAAACCACCGCGACCGCCGAGACCGGCACCCAAAAACGGTACTCCTTCGCCAACTGCAAGATGGCCAGAATCACCACCACGCACAGGAGCGCCGCCCCGCCGAGGAAACTGATGTAACCGGCGTTGGTAATCGCCGCTTCCCGCTCGCGGTAGACGAGCGAAACGTCCGATTCGTACTGCGGCTCGATCTCAGGCAGATTGTCATACAGCGTCGGGTACTCGTGCGTCCCTTCCATCGCGACGAGGTGCTCGATGGCTTTAGTTCGCGCTTCGTCTTCGACCGCGTCATCCTTACTCTCGTCGTTTGCTGTTGCATCGGCAACTTGCTCATCGATTGCCCCATCGGTCAGGTCCTCAATCTGCACGAACCGTCGCCACCCCTGCGTTCCCAACAGTAAATCGAGCGCTTTCGCCGGCGACTTGTCCTTTTGTTTTTCCGAAAGCAGGTAAAAATTCGCGTCTTCCAAATCCTCCGGCTTTTCAATCTCCGAAGCGAGGTAAAAGTACGTTGGCAGCGCCGGCGTCTTCACGTCAGCCAGGTTCAATAGCGCGTCGTCCACAACCGAAAGGCCCAACGCGGCCGCCCGGGGCCGGCCCGATTCATCGGTCACGCGCAGCGCCATCGCCACATGCTCGCCCGGCGAGTACTCAGTGCCATCGTTGCCGATGGTCACATTCAGCTTCTGCAATGGCCGGCGGTAAACCAATCGTTCGGCCAACGGTTTCGGCGGGCTGGTCGAATAGTCGTACGCGGTAATCCGTACCACGCCGGAAACTTCCGCCGGCAGGTCGAACTTGACGAGGCTTCGCGCGGCGTCTTCATCGTTGACGCTGCTCACCAAAGCGGTTTGAAATTCCTGCTGTGCCACTTGCGTGCCCCGGCAAACCGCCGTGATCACAAGCGGCACATGGGCTTGCGTGGCCAGCACGTTCAGTTCAATCGGCTGACCGCCGGCGAAGACCCCCGCGCCCGTGTTGATCACCACGCGGCTTTTCCGCGTCGCCTTGGGCAGCTCCCCTTTCAGCGTCATGTCGACCGGATCGACAATTTCCAACCGGTACGTTTCCCCGGGGGCCGGCGGGAAGCGGAACACTCCGCGACCTTCGTGGTAAGTTCCCAGTTTGGCGACCTGTTGGCCGTCGCCGTCAACGATGCGGCCCAGCTTGATGTCGATAGGCTCTCCCAGCGGATCATGCCCGTAGAAGTAAACGCGGTTCTCCAGCCCGGCAACCAGTTCGCCCCCTTCGGGATAAAACTGCACCTCGATTTTGCCAAGGTTGATTGGAATCGTCTTGGCGATCGTTTCCCGGTTCCCGCCGTCGTCCACGACGACCGACAGCGTGCCGTCGCCGGTTTCGATTTCTTGCGGAAGGTTGAATTCCACACGATAGGTGCCATCCGGGTTAGCCTCGGGCGAACCGCTAAACACGTTGGCTCCATCGACGGTTGCCGTGATGAGCAGTTGCGCTTCGGCCGCCACGCCCCCTTCGGCCCTTTCGGCCTGAAAATCGGCGATCACCGTGTCGCCTGGGGCGTAGCTGTCGCGGGTGAACTCCAGCTCTTTCTTCAGCCGCGGCAGCCGGTACTTGCGGACGAACAGGTCGCGCCGCTCCTCCGGGAAGGCCGCTTCCTCTTCGGTGCTGCGGACGACCAGCGTGTAGGTACCGCCGGAAAAATGCGGCGGGATCGCGAATTCGCCACCCGCCACGCCGCGGCGGGTATAGCCCGATTGCTCGCTGCCCGGCACGATGCCGCCGGCCGGATCGAGAAGTTGAAACGCGACCGGCAATTCGCGGTCCGATTCCAATCCGAATCGGGTCAACGTCAAACTGCGAAAGCGGATCGCCTCGCCCGGCCGGTAAAGCGGCTTGTCGGTCGTCAACTGCGTCGCGTAGCGGATCTTTTCGACTTCGACGCGCGTTGTCATCCGCACGGCGCTATCGGCCCCTTTGTCTTGCTGCTGGCCATCGGTTCGGCGGGCTTCAATTTCCAACCGGGCACCGGCGATCAGTTTGTCAGGCGGCAGGCTGATCAGCGCCCGGCCGTCTTTGCCGGTATCGGCTTGGGCCGCGATCAGTTTCTCTCCGGTATCCGGCGAGTAGAGCGCGTATTGCACTTGGGCTGGCAGCGGGCGGCGATCGACACTGCTGGTTGCGACCGAGAACGAACCTGGCGCGCCGGCGGTGAACTGGGCAGGAGCGGTGACGACCATCCGCAAATGCTCGTTGGCGACCGTCTGACGGACATCGGCCGTTTGGGAATCGCGCACCGGAGACGAAGGCCCGTAGGCGTAGTAACCTGTGATGCACAACAACGCAGCCGCGGCCAGCCCCACAATCCACTTCAGCGCCCACGGAGCCGCGACGTCGCGTTGTATTTCAACAGCGTCGCCGGCAACGCCGCGCTTCGCTTCAACCTTCTGCTCTTCGGCGGTTGGCCGTTCCAACTTCACCATTGGCCCATGCAACCGCGCCGCCTTGGCCAGCACGTCGGTCTGCTGCTTGACGGTCGCATACGCCCGGGCGACGTCCGGCTCCGACGTAATGCGATCGTTCAGCCGCGCCGCCTCATCGTCAGGAAGCAGGCCGTAGATCAATTCGTAAAGCTGTTGGTTCAGGTCGTCTTGAGTGGACATGATAGTAGCAGGCACACTCCGTGTGCCGTCCGCCGAGTAAGGGTGATGGTAGCAGGCACACTCTGTGTGCCGGCTCCGAATGACTATTGAATTGACGAAAGTTACGGCACACGGAGTGTGCCTACTACTTTGCCACGGCCTTGCGCAGTTTCGTCAGCGCCAGCCGCATGCGTGTTTTGACCGTGCCGGTCGGTATCTCCAGCGCCTCGGCGATTTCGTCGTAGGTCATATCGCCGTTCTGCCGAAGTAGAAAAATCTCTTGTTCCTCGGGCCGCAATTCGGCGAGCGCTTCGCGAACTTGCGTCATTTCTTCCCGCTCACCCGCGAGCTGTTGCGGCCCCGCTTGGGTTGCTTCGATCATCGCTTCATTCCCATCCAACGACTGCTTTCGCCGGCACCAGGCGCTGGCCCGCAAGTCTCGGCCGGTGTTCAAGGCAATGCAAAAAATCCACGCTTTCAGGTTCTCAACTTCCGCAATTTTGCTGCGGTTCCGCCAGCACTTGATGAACGCTTCCTGCAACGCATCGCGGGCATCCTCAATGTTGCCCACCAGGTAGAAAAGCGTTCCCAGCAATTCCCCCTGGTACAGCGCAAAAGCATCCTCCAGCGCGGCAGCGCACTGCCGCTCGTCAAGCAAGCTCGCCTGCGAGGGTGCTTCAATTCGGTTCATGGGATAAGTGCTTCTATGAGTATGACGAGAGCGAACAGGAGAAGGATTTCAGGCAAACCGGATTTTCGGTCGTTTTTCCGCTGCACCGAGCCGCGACGTCCCCGTCGCCGGGCGCTTCGCGTCACAGCGAGAATTATAACGGTAGCACAGCCCCTTGAGGCCGGTTTGGATTGGTTCAAGGAGGTTGCCGTCGACGGAGACGTCGCGGCTCTTCTCTTCGCGCACGCGGCCGCTTCGACGATAATCAAACCATGTGGCCAGAAAGTGACAAGACGGCGGAACTGCTCGGCGAGGCGAAAGCTGGCGATGCCGAAGCGGGCGGCCAGGCCTTGGAGCGACATCGGGCGGCGCTGCGCCGGCTGGTGCAAATGCGCTTGGACCGCAAGGTGCAGCAGCGCGTCGACGTGAGCGATGTGGTGCAAGATGTCATTATCGAAGCCAATGGCCGGCTGGAGGATTACCTGAAGAACCCGGCCATGCCGTTTCACCTTTGGCTGCGGCATATGGCGCGGGATCGCATCATCGATATGCACCGCCGCCATCGGGTCAGCGCGAAGCGCAGTGTCGATCGCGAACAGCGAATGGTCGTCAACGCCACGGGCGATCATTCCACGATGGAGCTGGCCGCGCAGCTTTGCGACGCCGAAATGACGCCCGCCGCCGCCGCGACGATGCGCGAGCTGGCCGTGCGCTTTGAAGCCGCCATCGACCAGTTGGACGAGAACGACCGCGAGGTTGTCCTGATGCGGCACTTCGAACAACTCTCCAACGGCGAAGTCGCCAAAGCCCTCGAACTTTCTGAACCAGCTGCCAGCATGCGCTACCTGAGAGCCATCCGCCGCCTACGCCAACTCAT
This sequence comes from uncultured Planctomycetaceae bacterium, assembly GCA_937967755.1. GTDB lineage: Bacteria > Planctomycetota > Planctomycetia > Pirellulales > Pirellulaceae > CALBTA01. The sequence goes on from CALBTA010000235.1 coordinate 6,695, forward strand.
CGGCGAAACCGTGGACGAGGATGTGAAAGAGTGAGTGTGATTGCACGGACTACGAAGCAGCAGAGATCGTCTAGAACCGTGAACGATTGAGTTTCATTCGCGGACGTGAAACATCGCTCGGAACATGGAGGGAAGGAACCGCTGATTCCTGTCTCCGCGCTGGGTGGAAACTAGAAACGTCTCCCTGCGAAACGCGGCGCGTGTTCTACCGGTGGTTCGGCCAATTCGGGTGGGAAACGCCGAATTTCGCCATTCTTTGCGGTTGTCAGCACCGTAGATTTGACAAGCCCGCCGCGGTGCGTTTTACTAGAATATCTACGCGGATGTTGGCTTTGTGCCCGTCCCAAGAACCTGTCGGCTGCGACGGTTGGCCTCCGACGGGTCCCTCCTGAGAAGTCGTTCAACACGTGTAAATTAAGCTGTCACCTTTGGAGATTCCCGATGCGTAAGATGTTGATGAGTGCCGTTTTGGCTACCTTCGCCGCCGGATTGCTGACCAATTCCGCGGCAGCCCACAGTGTGTTCATGAAGGCCTTGAAGTCAAAGTATGAGTTCAAAACAGTATCTTGCAGCACCTGCCACTCCAAGAAGGACGAAATCGCCGAGGCGGACATGGCGAAATTTGAGGAAGAGCCGAAGCACTTCCGCAACGATTTCGGCCAACTGTTCATGCCGCACATCAAAGGCAAAAACGTGGACGACCGCGCCGAAAAAGCGGCTGAACTGAAGAAGGCCGCCCGCGATGCCGAAACCGAAGCCGAAGAAGAAAAGCTGAAAGCCGAGGCTGAAGAAATCGAAGAGGCGTTGGCGAAGGATTTCCTGGAAGCCTTGGAGAAGGTCGAAGCCCAGAAAAGCGGCGACAAGACCTACGCCGAATTGCTAAAAGCCGGCGAGGTTGATGGAGTGCGGCTGCCTGAGTAGCCCGGCGCCAGAATACGATCAACAAGCCGCCGGTGAATTCGCCGGCGGCTTTTTGTTTGTTATCTTCTAACGAATAGAAGTGCTTGGATTGAACATGAAGCGAATTCAGATCGTCACGCGCTATCTATTGTTGGCCGCGCTGCTTTCATGTTTTGCATCGGACGCTTCCGCTCACCCATTGTTCATGCGAACGTTGAAAGCGAAGTACGGCTTCGAAACAGTTTCGTGCGCCACGTGCCACATGAAGCGCGACAACCCGCTCTCCAACGCTCCGCGGCCGGAACGCAACGCGTTTGGGCAGCGATTCAACTCATTTCTAGAAGACAAGGACATTAAAGGGCGGCTCCAGGACGCGAAGTCTCTCAAAGGGGATGGCAAAGATCGCGAGGCACGCCGCATCGAACGCGCAATCGCCAGTGAGTTTCTCCAGGCCCTTATCAAGGTCGAATCAGAAAAGAACGACGCCGGCAAGACCTACGCCGAGTTGCTGAAAGCCGGTGAGGTCGAAGGCGTGCGGCTGCCGGAGTAGGCTGGCGTCAGAATACGATCAACAAGCCGCCGGTGAATTCGCCGGCGGCTTTTTGCGTGCGCCGATCACTACCGAGTCCAAAGTACCAAGTACGGAGTAGTGAGTACGTTACCCCGTCACCTTGTCACCCACTCACCTTGTCACGGCCCCTCAGGCTTGGGCAACTGTTCCCGCAAGATCAACCACAGGATATCGGGTTCGATGCTGTCGATCTCGACGCCGGTGGGTAGTTGCACGTTTTCTTCGTCCAGTTCGACGACGTTGCTTCCTTTCTCCTGTTCCGACAGGTCGATGGTAATTTTCAGCGTTTCCGGCGAGATGAAGCGGAAGTTGGCTTCCGTTCCCGAGAGCGTCAGCTTGGCCTGGCTGACCGGTTTTTCCAGCACCAACCCAGCCGGAGGGTTTTGGTAGACGATCGGTACGTCGAACGTACGGGCGACCGTCGTCGGGTCGTAGGCCAGCACAAACCAGGCGATCATCGCCATCGCCAGGGCGAGGACTTTCATCCGCCAATGGGCGGTCAGCAACCGCATCCACCCGGCCGTTTGGTCCTTCTCACGGTGCAACGCGGGCGAGTCTTCGAGCAACCGCAACAATTCGGCCTGTGATTCGACCGCCTGCAGCACTCCACCGCGGGCGATGCTGACCGCGCCGCGTTCTTCCGACACGACGAGCACGACCGCGTCGGAACATTCGCTCAGCCCGAGGGCGGCGCTGTGCCGCGTGCCGCGGCCGGCAATGGCCGCCAGGTTAGTCGAGATCGGCAGGTGCGCTCCGAAGCGGGTGATGCGGTCGCCCTCGACGACCGCCGCGCCGTCGTGCCCATCGCTGCTGGGATCGAAGATCGAATCCAGCAGCGGCCGGCTGATCCGCCCGTCCAACCGCTCGCCGCCGCTGAGGTGCCGGTCCAAGACCTCTTGCCCCGGAAAAACCAGCAGCGCGCCAATGCGGGCTTTGGCCAGCGAGAAAACCGATTCGGCAATGATCTCCAACTCGCTGGTCGCCTTCAATTTGCCGCGCGACAGAGACATCCAAACCGCCAGCCGGGAAAGCATCCGCCGGAGGTCTTCCTGAAAGACGACGATCAGCAGGATCAGCAGCACGGTGAACCCGGTGTGAAACACCAGCGACGTCAGGT
>CALBTA010000236.1 GCA_937967755.1 uncultured Planctomycetaceae bacterium
AACCCAAAGTGATGGTGCCGATGGCCGGTTCAGGACTGGTCGGGCAGGCGAAGGTGGGCGGACGCGACTGTGGCATCATGTTCCACTACACGCATGGAATGATCTTCAACCCCGAGCCGGTTCGTTCGCGGATTGACGGCGATTTCGTCCTCACGCTAACCGGCAGCCTGGAAGTGCCTGAGGATATGGTCGTGAAGGTTTTCCACGCGGGCGGCGGGGTCAGCCATGATGTGAATACGTTGTTCGTCGATGGAGAGGCGGTCAGTTCCGTCGGTGATGACCGCAGCAAGCACGCCGTTGACGAGTTAGAGTTGACCGCAGGCGTCCACACCGTTCGCTGGCAGATGACCGGCGGGACGTTTCGCAACAATCTGCTGAAATTCGTCGATCCCGAAACGGACGACCTGATACCGCTGCGATTTGTCACCGAGGAAGTTCCCGACGATCCGATCCGCGAATTCGTCCGCGTCGGCACCGACAAGCGCGGCTGGCCAATTCCGGCCGACTGGTAACCGGCGGCTTCGCCGCTGAAAACGCCCCCAAGGGACGGTGAAATACGCCGAAGGCGTCGCACATCGTAGCCCAGGGTTCGACGCGCAGCGGCGTACCCTGGGTTGGTGATGCCTCCAAGTTCCTTACGCTGAGAGCGTTATACAACGGCGCCACATATAGGTTCGCCACTTTGTAAAACCCTTTCAGGGTATCGGTCGTCGTACTTCGGAAACCCAGGGTGGCGCGACTTCATCGCTTACCTTGGGCTACGATGTTTAACGCCTTCGGCGTATCTACCGCGGCTGCGCCGCCAGGTGCATAGAGCCTTGATTCACCGCTGAAAAATGCTGCACAGCATTGCCCAACGGGGCGAGATAGTAGCCAGCGATGCGCCATTTGCAGCAGAAGTGGCGTTGGCCGAGAAGTCTTGAACGGAGTTGAATTTACCGCAGTCGGTGGCAAGAATGATCTTGAGGTTCCTCCGTGGGCAGGGTTGTTGGCAGTTGCGGGTTGAACAATGAGACCTGCGTGAACTACTCACTCGGGATCAGTGTAAGAGTCAGCCGACGTAACCAGCTCCGCTCCCAATCACGGCCTTAAACGAGTTCTTTCCGCCCCTCAGACCTACCCGTAGTACAAATGGTCGATGAATACCAAGACGAACTGCGACGTAGCCTGCGGGCAATGCCCATGGTCGATCCACCATCCCCATGGCAACTGCGCACTAAGTATGCTGTCGGTGGCCTAACCGAAATCGGATACGCTCCGTCTTCTGACCTTTTGCTCGTTGTCTCAAGTCAGGGCAGAGGCGTCTTCGATTGCATCACGGGTCAGCGTGTCGCGCGCGATCGGGACGATATTTGGGACGACCTAAACGAAACACTGCTCACTTCACGCGGCATCGGCCCGCTCGCTAATTTAACTATTCGACTTGCAGGCCTGCACGGTGGCGGACTGCCGATGACCACCAATGATGGTTGGCTTCTTGAAGTGATTCCATACGATTGGCCCAGCCACGGTTTGTTTATAACTTCACCCTCCAAGCCCGGCCAACACGGCCGAGAAAACTCGTTCAAAATCGCAGATGATGCCGCTACTGAATTTCGTGCCGCAGGGTTCTCGGATACCGGACAATCATTCGTTTTCGCGACCAGTTCTGACTTGAATATTTACATGCGAAACGGGGGCCCCGAAAATGGCCATCGCCACTGAGTTCACTATTCCTGACGACGCTATCGGCCAGACGCTCCGGTCTGTTTCCGCTCTGATATTTCACGTTCCGAACGAAGCAAGCCCACCGGAGCGCGAGGCGATATCCCTTCGGTTTGATTCCCGGGATATCACGATCCGGTCCCGATCTGATACCTCAGAACTCAGCATCGACCCGAATGAACTCTCAATTCCCGACGATCCAGAATTCCACGGCTACCACGCCATAGCGGATGTTTCAGTTCAAGAAGCATTCCGACCGCTGATTGGCAAACCCCTGCGCAACTGGTGGTTGCTTACCAACGACGGCGGATATCTTCTTTCGGGCCGACGGCAACGGTGTGCTTTATCGCCATGAATAACAATATTTCAATCCTTAACGTTGCCGGCGAACAGTGTTCCTGACTTCATGCGCATGGATTCCACGTACGACAACGAGACTTGGATCGTCGAGATTGGCGCAGAGGTCGTAGAGAAGCGCGCGGAGGAAGGTGCAGACGCGTTGCCCCCGAAGGACCAATTGATCTATTGGCTCTGGTGGGCAGACTACATGATGAGAAACGCAGGAGACTTTTCGAACGCAGAGGCGCTTGACCATGATTTTCAACGAGAGATCAGCGTCAATGCAGAGCAGCTTGGGCTAACGTTCACACAGGAGACATTTTCCCTTCCACGGGCTGATCTGCAAGATCAGTATTTCGACCGGTTCGACCGCATCTGTAACGAGGTGCGCAACGCATAGCACCTTATATATGGCAAAACACGTCAAGCGTGGGCTAGGTGCCATCGCGGTTTCGCCCCTGACGAGTGGGATTTCGTCTAGCTTGCTTCAGCTAGAATTCGTGGCAGTGTAGCCCGCTGCGGACTCGATTCCCTGAGAAATGCCGTTTTCATCGCATCTCGCGAAAAAACCGCGACACCTTCGGGTTGCTTGATGACATATTCTTTTGAACCTTGCCCGCTTTCTGGCAACGAGTGACCCGCACGTGAGTGAAGCATTGGCGATGAATGTCGCGGATGATCAGGCGATCCTCAGGCGAGTGGCCGCCGGCGATCCTGCCGCGCTGCGCACCTGGTACGACGGCCAGAAGCATGCCCTGTATGCGTTCGTGTTTTACCGTGTCGGCGGCGACGCGGCGTTGGCCGAAGATGCCACGCAGTCGACTTTCACGGCGGCCTTGGAAAATTTGTCCAACTTCGACCCCGATCGCGGTGATATGAAAAACTGGCTGCGTTATCTATCGCGAAATATCATCCGCAAGACGCTGGCCGATTTCCGTCGGGGCGAGCAGTTGCAGCAGGCGTGGGAAGAAATCGATGGGTCGCTGCGGGCGGCTTACGAGCGGATCGACCGTGAATTGCTGCCGGAAGAAGTGCTCGAGCGGGATGAGACCCGCGAACTGGTCTTGATGACGCTTTCGAACTTGCCGCCGAATTACCGCGACGTGTTGGCGGCCAAATACATCCAAGGGCAGTCGCTGCAGGCGATCGCCAATGCGGGCGAGACGACCGTCGACGCGGTGAAGGCGATGCTCCGCCGCGCGCGGGCGGCATTTCGCGAATGTTTCTTGGCCCTGGCCAAGCTGGAGGTTTCTGATGTCTGATCCAACCAACCAAAACCAACAAACCGATCAGCGGCTGGACGAAAACCTCGCCCGGCTGCTGAACGACCGAACGCAGCAACCGGAGCTGTCGGCCGAGGCCGATGCGCGCATTCTGGCGGCGCTGTTGGAAAAACAATCCGCGATACGAAGCGAACTCATTACGGCTGACCAGGCCCAACCAAACGAGGACCATGTTGTGACTAAACCTACGAATGCCCACTCCCATGCTCGGCTGTCGCTTCCCACTAGTGCTTACGCGGGCGTCGTCAGCTTGATTCTTGCGGTCGCAGTCGTGGGCATCATCGGTGCGGTGTTTTGGGGTCCGAAGTGGAATTCCCCGCCTGATCAAACGGGACCCCGTCTCGGCCCGCAGGCTGCAGTCCACGCCGCCACGTTCGAACCGGGTGAGTCGACGCGCAAGGAACTAGACGACGGCACGGTGCTGATCGCCCACAGCGGAACGAAGTTCACCGTCGCCGGCCCGCGAGAGGTTCAGCTTGAACAAGGCGATTTGTATTTGATCGTCGCCAAGAGCGACCAGTCGTTCACCGTGAAGACAAGCGACGGCGAAGTGATCGCTACCGGCACGCGGTTCGTCGTTTCATCAGGCGAAAAGACGACCGCCGCTGTCGCCCAGGGCAAGGTGAAACTTGCGGGCAAATCGGGCAACGTCGAACTTCAAGCCGGCGAACAGGGTGAGTTAACCGACGGCGATAAACCAACCCGCCGCCCCGCTCCGCGGCTTTCCTACCTGGTCAGTTGGGCGAAAGAGGCGCTCGCCCAGGATGAACTGCTGGTCGAAAAAGCCGAAACCGAAAACGGCCTGGTGGCGATGGACCCTTGGGGGCAGCAAACCCGGCTGACGCTGCGGAAGTACCACGTCGACGTGCATATCGAAGATGGCATCGCCCGGACGACGATCGATCAGACGTTCTTCAACCATTACCCCTGGAACAGCGAAGGGACTTTTTATTTTCCGCTGCCGCCGGATGCATCGGTCAGCCGGCTGGCGATGTACGTCTTCGGCCAGTTGAACGAAGGGGGCATGGTCGAGCGTGGGCGTGGGCAACAGATTTACAACGACATCCTTTACCAACGCCGCGACCCGGCCCTGTTGGAAATGATGGAAGGGAACGTCTTCAAGATGCGGATCTTCCCGCTGGAAGGCCGGCAAGAGAAGCGAATTTTCCTCAGCTACACGCAGGATCTGGACGAGCTGTACGGCCGCGGGCGGTATTGGTTCCCGATGGATCACACCAACAGCATCGCCAAGGAACTTTCGATTCGTGTGCGGATCAAAGGCGGGGCGGAACAGTTTGACCCGCAATCGAGCACGCACGAAATGGAAGCGAAAGTTGACGGCGACGATTTGGTGCTGACCTACCACGCCGAGAAGATCAAGCCCGACCAGGATCTGTTGCTGCACCTGGTTCCGAAGACCGCCCCGCCCGCGACTCGCGTGGCAACTTGCCAGAAAGACGGGCAGCAATTTCTGTTCGCCCGTTTTTCGCCTGAGATCCCCGGCACGGTTGAGCCGAAGCCGCGGCAGTGGATCGTGGTCAACGATGTTTCCGCTTCGCGGACAAAGATCGATGCCCAGGCGCAGCAGTACATCATGCAGCGGCTGATCGAAGAAGCGGACGACGACGATTCGCTGTTCCTGATTAACTTGAACACGCAGCCCGAGTTGGTTTCCGAGAAGTTCACACCGATTCGTTCAAGAGCCACGCGCAAACTGATCGCCCGGGCGGCAGCGCCGCGGTTGGGCGCGACGAACCTGGTCTCGGGGATGGAAGCGGCGGCGGATGTGATCGAGCAACACAGAGTTGCCAACCCGCACATTCTGTACCTGGGCGACGGCGTGGCGACCGATGGTTCGACCGAAGTGTTTGAGCCGGTTCGCGCCGTGCCGCGCGGGGCGACGTTCGTGGGCGTGGGGGTCGGCAAGAAGGTTGATTCGTTGTTCCTACAAGAAGCGGCCGACCGGACTGGTGGAACGTTCACCACGATCAACCCCGACGAAGACATCGACTGGCGGGTGTTCGACATGATCGCCGCGCTGAACACACCGCGGCTGACGAAGATCAAAGTCGAATTGCAAAACCCGACGGGCCAGCGGGTCAAGGCCATCGCCTACCCCAACGCCCGTTCGCTGGCCCACGGCGAAACGCTGACGGTCGTCGCCCGAGCGGAAGACGAACTTCCCGCCAAGATTGTATTGAGCGGCGATGTCGGCGATAAGCCATATCGATCCGTCGCCGAAGTTGCGGACGCGAAAACAGCGGCCGAGTCCATTCCGCGGTTGTGGGCGAAGCGGCACATCGATGAGTTGTTGAAGAGCGACATGGGCCGCGAACAGGAAATTATTGCCCTGTCGAAGCAGTATTACGTCGTCACGCCGCTGACCAGTTTGATCGTGCTGGAAGACGACAAGATGTACGAGGAGTACAAGGTTGAACGCGGCCGCAAGGACCATTGGGCGCTGTACGGTGCGCCGAAGGAGATTGAGGTTGTTAAAGAACCAGTCGATTGGAAACGCTGGGGCTGGTACTACGGCGGCTCGGTGGGCGATGACGAGAAGATCAAGGCCGAAGCGAAACCCAAGACCGTGCGAGAGATTGTCGACAGCGTGCAAATCCGCATCGACGCCCCGTTTTATTACTGGCGCCAGCGGGACGATGGACACGACCGGTATGCGATGTACCAGTTGCTGGACAGCGAGACGAAGCCGACGAATTTAATGACCTATTGGCTGCTGCTGGCCGGTGGCGAGCGGGAAATGGCTATTGATTTTCGGCGCGGCGGATCGGGTGCGTCCGAGGATGGTCCTGCGCCGTCGTCGCGCCCTGCGGCTACTTCGACCGTCAACCCGTATCCGCCGCTGCGACTCGAATCGGTCGGCAAGGACATGATTTTGCCCGCTTTGATTCAGTTGGAACGAGGCGAACGTGATCGGAGACAGCTGGCGATGCTGCCGATGTTTACGCAACCCAACGCCCGCGGGGGCGAGTTGGCTGCCGGCAAGCTGCTGATGCGTCCCCCGAGGCTGAACGCCACGGGCGGGTTCTTCATGCCTTCGATGTTGATCGGCGATTCTCGTAGGAGCGCGGGACCGGGATTCATGATGCACAGGGGCATATCGGTTTCCGGACGGCTGCCGCCGATGTTGAACGTGGCCTTGCGAAAGAACAAGCGGTTAGCGCCGTCGATGGTTCTTTCTGACATATCGCTGGAGAGCAACAGCCACCTTTCCACCGGATTGGTTCGGCCTGAGTTGGCGATGTCGTTCCAGCAGGAAGTGACGCGGCGCTGGTCGCGGATCGACCGCGACATCCGCGACTTCAACCGGCGGTACGGTTACTGGGATGGCTGGGGCGGCTGGTACGAAGGGGATTCGATCGACTTGACGCGCAGCGCGCGTGCCAATTGGTACGGCGGGTTGGAAGGTTTCGATGAGGAATCCGAACCGCAGGCCGAGGGTGAAATAGCAACGTCTGGAGAGATGTTGCCATTCTCAATACTCGATGTGCTGGATGGCAAGAAAAAGCTCGCCGATTCGATGGCGCTTGCGCCTCCCGGTACGATGGGTCCGCAGATCGCCGTCGCCTGGCTCAATGTGTTGGGGCATTCGATCAAAACCCAGCCGGGGGCCTGTTCGGTTTTGGCGGCCGACTTTCTGGCGACGCGCAGGGCGGAACTTTCCGGGGACGACCTGACCGAGGAGCAACTGCGCGAGTGGAAAGCGATTGATCACGCCTTGGCGAATCTTGACACGGCCGCGGCCCGTTTGGAGAGCACCGGCAGGTTCTGGGGTTACGAGGGCTGGCACCACCGCCCCCAGCCCTGGACGTTCCACCCGCCGACGGTTCAGGTTCACCACGGTTACAACTGGTCGTATGACTTGACGCGTTACACCCCGGCGCTGCAAAGCACTTCGTTCGATATCCTCAATGAAGTTGTCGCGCAATACGGCGATCCTACCGGAACGCCGCAAGGAACAATCGAAGACGATGCCCGCGAGCAGATCGCCGCGGCCCGCGCTGCGCAACGCGCCATCACCGTGCGGTTCGAGAAAGATGGCCTGGGACTGCACGTCGCGTCTGGCGACCGCTACGCCTTGTCTCTGCGAACCGATATGTATTTGGAAGAACGCATGATCTGTGATGGCGAACAGATCGTTCACCGCTATGACGAGTTGGGCCTGGCGGCACGGCGTCCGGCGACGGCGTTGCGACTGGCGGCGCTCCGCGGGTTGGCCCCGCATCTGATCGAACCGGCCGAAGTTTTGTCGCAGCGTTATGACGCCGCTTTGGAAGATGCGACTGATGACGGCTTCACCTTGAAGCTGACGCCGATTGGGCAAGAGGAAGACGCGGAGCAGCCAATCGGTTTGACCGTTCGCGTCGACCGCGAAGGCCGAATTTTAGAGAAGCTGCTGACGGTTGAAGAAGAGACGCAGTTGAAACTGACCTTCACCTTCGGCGATGGCGAGATCACCGCCGCCTGGTTCGATGCTGACGAGAAGGAATTGACCAAAGTGACCTACTTCGCCGAGCCGCTGGCCGATAATTCTGTGTTTGAAAACGACCTGAGCGATCTTGTCGTGTTCGACATGCCGCTGCGAAAGCCATCTTTCTATCAACAGAAGATCGACGCGCTCGCCGGCCAAGCTGCCAGCGACGAACAGTCCAGCAACGAAGCCGCTCAAGATGATCCACAGGCGGTTGCCGAGAAGATCAGGCTGAAGCGGCACCACGCCTTGGCGTCGATCCAACAACTGCAGTGGCGGCGTTGGGGCGGGCGGAACGACGATGCGCAAAAGTCGCTGACCGACGCCTTCGACCTTTGCAAGCAAGCGAAGCAGGACGTGAAGATCGGCGATTTAACCTTGTTTGGCTCGGCCGGTGTTCACAACGCGGCGGACGATTTAAAGCAACACGCCCGGGTCGACGAGGCGCATCCGGTCTTCCGTTATTACAAATTGCGGCACAGCGATTTCACGAAAGCTCAAACCGAACTCGAAGGCCACATGAACGGGTTGCTAGGGCACCTCGCTGCCTATCAGGCGTCTGCCCGCCGGCACGATCAGAGCAAACACTACGACTTCTTCACGGAAACCTTTCCCGAATCGCCGCTGCTGTTGGCCGCCACCTACTACGCGGCGAATTGGGGCAACAACCCCGACGTGTGGAGCAAAATGTACGCCCATCCCCAGTGGCGGCTGTTGGCGATGATGATGGCGGCACCGCATCTGCAAACCAAGGAGCAGCGCTCGGCCTTGGCGGAAGCGTATGCGAATGCGTATGACGAATTTGCCGAAGACGAGATCGACCTGCCCGTCACGGCGCAAATGGTCGCTTATTTGAAAGAGTACGAAGAAGGCACGCCTTGGAAGCGTATCACAGGTGCGAAACTGATGCGTGCCAAGGAAGCCGACAGCACCGCCGCGCTGTTGAAGTTTGCGGAAGATGCAATGAGCTGGGGCGAAGCGCCGCTGGCCGACGAGGCGCTTTTACTGGCCCGTGAGCGGCTCGCCGAGCGTAATACGCTCAGCGGACGCTTCGCCCTGGCTCAAACTTTGTGGGCCGGCGGGCGGATGAAGGATGCGATGAAGCTGTACGACGAAATTTTCACACAGCTCAAAGCGAAGAACGTTCCGCCTTCAGCCGGCTTGCTGGCTTCGGCCGCGCGGCTGGCCCAGCAATCAGGCGATCTTGCCAAGGCGATTGATTTGGAAGGACGGGCGCTGGCCGCCGAGCATCCGCACCTGCCCGATTTGATCAATCTGCAAGCCTTCCGCCAGCGGTACAACTGGCTGTGGCAACAGTATCAGTCGAAAGTTGCCCAGGCCGTTGACGATAAAGACGCCGAAGCGGTCAGCCACTGGCTCGCGCGGGCCGAAGCCACTTGGGGGCGTTGGCACGAAGTCGACCCCGACAACCACAACATGGTGACGCAAATGGCAACGCTGCAA
>CALBTA010000237.1 GCA_937967755.1 uncultured Planctomycetaceae bacterium
CCTCGACCGACTGCTTGGTATGCCAGTGGTCAGGCGTGGCAATCATCACCGCGTCAATATCCTTGCGCTCCAGGATCTTCCGGTAATCCACGTAGGCATTCGGCTTTTTTCGCTGGGCCTTTTCCGTCTTTTCCACGTTCGCGCCGAGCACGTTGGAATCAACGTCAGCCAACGCCGCAAAGTCAGCGAACTTGAATGACTTGCTTGTAATTGCCCAGCCTTGGTTTCGCAGACCAATCGTCGCGAACAGCGGGCGTTCGTTCGAGGATTGGAACCACCAGGAGGGCTTTGCAACTGCACCAAAAAACGACGCGGCACCCGCCGCTGAAATTCCTTGGATAAAACTACGACGGGTCGTTTGACGGCTGGAAAACATCGGGCAAATTCCTGTTGGCGGATTGGAGCGTAGTAAATAGGGCGCGCACCGCAGATGGTACTCACGCAGATTCTAATAGCCTGCACTGGAGTGCCGCCAATTTCAAGTGCGCGGGTTCGCAGAGCCTCTGGCGGCTGTAGAAGCGGTAAGTGCTGATGGCCGCAAGAAGCGGGCCGCGCGCGGGTATTTTGCTCGGGCGGGACGAGGATTTTATACGGCAAGCGTGACAAGAATTGGCGTGATAAAGCAGCCCTATTTCTCAAACGGCAATAAGATCACTTCCGCGTCTATCTACAACTTCAACCCGAACACAACTGGGCCGATCAGGTAGATCGTTAGCATGATCAGCGCAATGGCAATGAAGTTTAGCAGGAACCCGGCACGGATCATTTGCCCGATGCGAAGCTTCCCGCTGCCGTAGACGACCGCGTTGGGCGGGGTGGCAACTGGTAACATGAACGCACAACTGGCAGCCAGGGCCGCGGGAATGACCAGCAGCAACGGGTCGACGCCTTGGCCACCCTTGGCGTTTAGCGATCCGGCCGCCGCGTAAAGCACGGGCAGGAAAACGGATGCCGTGGCCAAATTGCTGGTCAATTCCGTCAGATAAATGACAACCGCTGTGGCGAGCAGAACAATCACGACGGTTGATCCGACCGGCACGCCCGCGACGTACCCGCAGATCCAAGCGGCCAACCCGCTGTTGTCGACGGCCGCCGCCAGTGACAACCCGCCGCCGAACAAGATCAGAATCTCATACGGCATCCGCTTGGCCGTGTTCCAGTCGAGGGCGGTCTGCCCTGCTTTCCAATCAGTCGGAATGGCGAACAGCGAAAGCGCCGCAACCATAGCGATGATCGCATCGTCGACGCGGGCAACCCACGGGGCGAATTGAACCAGCGACTGCCATCCTTGAAGTGGGCTGCGGGCGATCCACATCGTGGCGGTGGCGAGAAAGACGGCCGCCACGGTCCACTCACCCCGCGACATTCTTCCGAGCGCCTTAAGTTCCGCGTGTATCAGTTCCCGCCCGCCAGGGATTTCCTTCACCCGCACCGGGAACAGCCAGTGCGTTAGCAGCCACCAGCTGACGAATAGGAACACCAGTGAAAGCGGTGCGGCCAGCATCATCCATTGGGCGAAGCCAATGTCGATCCCTTGATCGTGTAGCAGCCCTGCCATGAACGCGTTGGGTGGAGTGCCGACCAAAGTCGCAATACCGCCGATGCTGGCGGAATAGGCGATCGACAGGAGCAGCGCGGCGGAAAAGTGATCGATGCTTCTCTGCGCCCGCTCTCGTGTGAGCGCAGCATCAGCTTCATTTGCCCCGGTCAATTTTTCTTGCCACTTTCCGGTTAGCAAACTGATCACGCCGAGGGCCATCGGCAACATCATCACGCTTGTTGCCGTATTGCTGATCCACATGCTGAGCAGGGCGGTGGCGATCATGAATCCGCCGATCAGGCGCGGCGGTTGGGTTCCGACCAGAGCGATAATTCGCAGCGCGATCCGCCGGTGCAGGCCGCAACGTTCGATCGCCAGCGCGATCAAGAATCCTCCTAAGAATAGGAAGATGAACTTCGACGCGTACGGCCCGGCCGCTTCGTTCAATGGTGCGATGTTTAGCAGCGGCAGCAGGACGATCGGCAACAGTGCCGTGGCGGCCAGCGGAATCGCTTCAGTCATCCACCACAGGGCCATCAGTGTGGCGACCCCCGCCGTCAGCCGTGCAGCCTCCGGAAGTTGCGGGTCGTCCGCGGGCAGCAGCAGATAGACCAACAGGGCGAGCGGCGGCCCAATCAGCAAGCCATAGCGCGACGCGGGACTGATCCGCCGCAGTTGCTGGCGCGTGAAGTCTTCTCCAGAAGATGACATGTTCACGCGCTTAAAGTGTGCCACTGCTTGAAGTCGAAATCCGGACCATTTCTCGGCTACGTTTCCACGACTTCAAGCAGTGCCGAATCGAATTGTCGCTCAACACTTTCGTCATCTTCCGCCGCGCTCACCGCCACCGGGCCTTCCGCCGCGATCTCCGGTCCCGGGCCGTCCGCCCGAGTCGCCACCGCCTCGCGGGTTGAAACTTGGGCGCCCGCCGCTATCGCGCCCGCCCTGTTGACCTTGCCGCTGCATAGCATTGAACAGTTCGATGCGTTGGCGGATCTGTTCACGCATTTGCTCGGGCGTGGGGCCTTGCTGACTGCGCGATTGATTGTTGTTGGTCTGACTGGAGCCACCAGTGGTCGCCCCCTGGCCAGCGGAAGAAGTGTTTGTGATTACGTTTCCGCCCGTGATACTGACGATCGCCTGTTGCACCAATTCAGGGCTGGCGTTCTTCAGCGTGAGGACGCGAACGGTCTCGGTCTCTTCCGCGCCCGCTTGATCGAGCTGTTCGACGAGCGCTTTGATCTCTTGGAACAGTGGCTCCGGTGCGGAGACCACTAGCGAGTTGCTGCGGTTGTCGACGCTGACAGAGATCTTTTGCTCTTCCGCTTGTGCGCTGCCACCGCTGCCGCGACCGCCCCTTCCGCCACGCAGCGCTCGGATGAACTCTTCCGGCGAGGGCTGCCGTTGCGAGCGGCTGGATGAACCAGACAGGCGTTCGGAATAGACCTGCTTGACGACGTTGGCGATTTCATCGGCGCTGGTGTAGAAGACCGGGATCAACCGCGGCCGGGCGAACGTTTGCACGTCTTCGGGGCTGGCCTCCTGATCGACCACTTCCAGCACTTGCTCGATCAGATCGAGGTCGGTCGCATTGGCCTCCACGACCAAGGCGTTCAACCGCTTGTCGGCAACCATGGTCACCGCTCCGCTGGTTGAGATGGCACCGCCGCCACCTCCGCCCAGGCCCAACAAACTCCCAACAAGTCCGCCGCCCGAATCACCGAGGGCCGCGGACGCCAAATCGCCAAACAGGCTTCCCCCTTCGCCGCCGGATGATCCGCCGCCGCCGAGGATTTCATTGAGCAACTCGGCGGCTACTTCGGCACGTTCGTACTTCAAATAGAAAACGGTGTACTCCCGGCCGGTCGAGCCGCGGCTGGCGAGCATTTGCAGCAGTTCTTCGAACTCGTCGAGGGCATCGAGGTCTTCCGAAGCGATCATGATTCCGCCAGGGCCTGGTGCGACGATAATTTCCGCACCCGGTTTGTTGACCGGTCCGTCGGGATCGTCGGGCGACGACTGCTCGGGCTGCGAGTCGGCTGGAGGACCTTCCTCTTCGCTGGCCGGTTCAGACGATTCTTCGCTCTCTTGGTAACTCGCCAGGGTCACCAGCGCCCGGCGTCGGGGTGCCACGTGCGTTGCTTGTTTGTCCTCGGCGCTGGCCTCTTCGCTCTCCGGCGTTTCTGGAGCCGGATCGGCGGGCGGTTGTTGTTCTCTTGGCATCGGGTCCCGCGGTTTGATCTCGAACCGCTGGAACAGATCGTTCAAGCCGTCCAAATCAGGCGGAAGCGTTAACGGACCGCCGCCGCTGGGAGAGATCTTGTCTTGCCGGGTGCCTCCGCTGCGCATCTCACGCACCGCGGCCGACGGGGTGACGACGCGAATCTTATTCTTACGCATCGTCGGCCAGATGGTTTCAAGCTGTTCCAACGCCGATCGGGCGCTGCCGCCGGTAAGCGGGATCATGCGGACATTCCCGCGCTCGGCCTGCGCTAACTCCGGATCGATGTCCAAACCGCCTTCGCCCATCTTTTCCATCAGCATGCGGATTTGGTCGACCTGCGATTGCGTTCCACGGATCAGAAGTTGGGCAGAGATTGGATCGGCATCAACCATCGGTGCCCGATCGCTGGCACCTTCTTCCCCGCCGCCGAACAGCTTGTTGATCGAAAGCACGGCGACTTGCGGATCGACCACCCGTAATTGCATCACCTCGATCACACGCCCATCTTGCTGCATCTGATCGATCGTGGCTTTGATCGTCGCGTGCTGCGACGGCCGGGCGAGGGCAACCAGACTTCCGGTTTTTGGGTCGATATCCAGACGTACACCTGCT
>CALBTA010000238.1 GCA_937967755.1 uncultured Planctomycetaceae bacterium
GAGGATTATAAGCGGAATATGAATGCGATCCTGCGCGGCGGCGCGTGACAAGGTGACAAGGTGAAGGGGTGACAAGTTGACAGCGCGATGATTGGGATGGAGGGGATTTGAAATGGCGACCGCATTGACCTGGCTGGGGCATGGGACTTGGCTGATTGAAAGCGGCGGGCATAAGATTCTGCTGGACCCATTTTTGAATGACAATCCTTCGTCGCCGAAGAAGGCGGAGGAGGTGGATGCCGACTTCGTTCTGGTTTCACACGGGCATTTCGATCACATCGCCGATGCGGCGTCGATTGCCAACCGCTGCAATGCCAAGGTGCTGGCGATTTTCGAAATCGCCCAATGGCTGGCCAATGAACATGGCGTGCAAGATACCGTGGGCATGAATATCGGCGGCGGTGTCGAGATGCCGTTTGGCCGCGTGACCATGACGCACGCCATCCACAGTTCACAATTGCCTGATGGGAGTTACGGCGGCAATCCCGGCGGGTTCCTGCTGGCGCTGCCGAAGGGCAACGTCTATTTCGCTTGCGATACGGCGCTGTTTTCGGATATGCAACTCATCGGCCAGCGGGGAATCGAATTGGCGGTGCTTCCTATCGGCGATTTGTTCACGATGGGAATTGAGGATTCGATTGCCGCGGTCAAACTGATCAAGCCCCGCCGCGTCGCTCCCGCGCACTACAACACCTGGCCGCCCATCGAGCAAGACGCAAGCGCCTGGGCCGAGCGCGTTCGCCAAGAGACCGAAGCTTCGCCGGAGGTGATCCAGACGGGTGAGACGATTACGCTGTAGGGTTTGTTTTACGACTCGTCTTCACTCTCAGCGCCTTCACTCGAGGCGGTTCCCTCGTCTGGTTGCTGCGCATCGTCGTCTGGTAGCGGTACGCGCACTTGGATTTCTTCCCCCGCGACGCGGACTTCGTAGGCATCGGTGCTGACCTTTGGGTTGTCGAGCCAGGTTCCGTCCTTCACGCTGAACCGCCAGGCGTGCCAAGGGCAGGTAACCGCTTCGCCTTCGACGTAACCGCCGGCCAACGACGCCCCCATGTGCGGGCAGAAGTCGTTGATTGCGTGATGCTGCCCGCCGCAATTGAACACGGCGACCATCTTGCCGCCAACGTTAAACGCCTGGCCGGAGCCATCTTCGATATCGCCAACTTTGGCAACGGTGACAAAATCAGACATGGGAGGGATTGGGTTCGAGGATGGGATCAACGTTTGCCGTAAAGTAGCAGGCACACTCCGTGCGCCGTCCGCGGAACTAGAGAGGATCTTGCTTCGGTTACGGCACACGGAGTGTGCCTACTACAATTCTAGAACACGCTCTTGGTACCCAGTACAGTGTACCGAGTACCGGCCTGTGCGGTACGATAGGCGCATGGCCAACGTCGGTTTGATCCAAATGAAGATGACGCCCGACCCCGGGGAAAATTTCGCCCGGGCGTGTGCGTTGGTGCGCCAGGCGGCAGAGCAGGGGGGGCAAATTATTTGTTTGCCGGAACTGTTCCGCTCGCTCTATTTCTGCCAAAGCGAAGACCACGACCATTTTCAACTTGCCGAAACTGTACCCGGCCCTTCGACGGATGCGTTGAGCCGGTTGGCGAAGGAGTTAGGCGTTGCGATCATCGCCAGCTTGTTTGAAAAACGTGCCGCCGGGTTGTACCACAACACAGCCGCGGTGATCGACGAGGATGGCAATTACCTGGGCAAGTACCGCAAGATGCACATCCCCGACGACCCGCTGTACTACGAGAAGTTCTACTTCACGCCCGGCGATTTGGGGTTCAAAGTGTTCCCGACGAAGCATGCCAGCGCCGGCGTGCTGATTTGTTGGGACCAGTGGTACCCCGAAGCCGCGAGGCTGACCGCGATGCAAGGGGCGGATGTCTTGTTCTATCCCACCGCCATCGGCTGGCACCCCGATGAGAAAGAATTGTACGGGCGGGCGCAGCACGAAAGTTGGGAACTGATCCAACGCAGCCACGCGGTGGC
This sequence comes from uncultured Planctomycetaceae bacterium, assembly GCA_937967755.1. Classification (GTDB taxonomy): domain Bacteria; phylum Planctomycetota; class Planctomycetia; order Pirellulales; family Pirellulaceae; genus CALBTA01. Next base: position 1,999 of record CALBTA010000238.1, read on the forward strand.
CAATGGGTGTTACGTCGTCGCGGTGAATCGGACGGGTCACGAGGGTGAAACCGGCAGCGGTATTGAATTCTGGGGGCAGAGCTTCGTCGCCGATCCAAGCGGACAGGTGATCGCCCGGGCCAGTGCGGAGAATGAAGAAGTCCTGATCGTGCCGATTGATCCAAGCAAGATCGAATTCGCCCGCACTCATTGGCCCTTCTTACGCGACCGCCGCGTCGATGCCTATCACGGCATCACCGAGCGGTGGTTAGGCGAAGACGTGTAATTTTCCCTCTCCCTCTGGGAGAGGGTTAGGGTGAGGGCAGTAAGTGCTCAGGGACTTTCAACACGAATAACTTTCATCGAACAATGTCTACTGACAGCCCTCACCCCGGCCCTGTCCCAGAGGGAGAGGGAGATACAAAGTACCGCGTGCCGGCGGAGGGGGAGCCGCATGCGGCGACCTGGCTTTCGTTTCCGCATAACGAAAGCTCTTGGTCGGGTAAGCTTCCGGCCGCGCAGCATGCCTACGCCCAGATGGTTGCCGCGCTGGCCGATAGCGAACCGGTTCACATCAACGTGAACGACGCGGCGATGGAAGCGCACGCTCGCCGGCTGTTCGAAGAAGTCGGTGCCCGAGGTGAGATTCACTTTCATCACTTCCCCACCAACGATGCCTGGTGCCGTGACCACGGGGCGATGTTTGTTCAGCAAAGTAGCAGGCACACTCCGTGTGCCGCAGCCGAAGCTAGGGATAAGTCGAATCCGGCGGACGGCACACGGAGTGTGCCTGCTACTTTGGCCCTCAATTTCCACTACAACGCCTGGGGTGAAAAATACCCGCCGTTTGATCTCGACAACGCGATCCCTCCGCAGATGGCCAAGGCACTAAACATTCCCTGCATCGACGTCGATATGGTACTCGAAGGCGGGTCGATTGATGTCAACGGCCAAGGTCTGTTGCTGACCACGGAATCGTGTCTGTTGAATGAGAATCGCAACCCGCAGCTCACCCGGGAGGAAGTCGAAGCCAATTTACGAAACTACCTCGGCGTCGAGAAAGTGCTATGGCTGGGCGACGGAATCGTCGGCGACGACACCGACGGGCATATCGATGACCTGACCCGTTTCGTGGCGGCCAATACGGTCGTCACCGTGGTGGAGCACGACCCCGGCGACGACAATTTTCAGCCGCTGCAAGCGAACCTGCGGAAACTCAAGAGCTTCACCAACCTCGCCGGCGAGCCGCTGGAAATTATTCAACTTCCGATGCCGTCGGCGGTAACGCATCGCGGCCAGCGCTTGCCGGCCAGCTACGCGAATTTCTACATCGCGAATGAAGCCGTGCTGCTGCCCACCTACCGCTGCGACGCCGACAACGTGGCGGCAGACATCCTCGCGCAACTGTTTCCCACCCGCCGCATCACTGGCATCGATTGCACCGACCTCGTCTGGGGCTTGGGGGCATGTCATTGCTTGACGCAGCAAGTGCTGGCCCCGTAGTCACAAGCTGCCAGCTTGTGAACTGGACCGGTCGTTTCGTGTTTCCTGTCTTGATCGAAGCTGCCACGATGTATCGTGAATTCCATCCCGTTTCGAATGCAAGCTGGCAGCTTCCCGCTACGTTGCTAGAATAACACTATGCTCACTACTCCAC
>CALBTA010000239.1 GCA_937967755.1 uncultured Planctomycetaceae bacterium
AACGAACGCCTAAATCCATTTGAGTTGTAGTAGGGCGGATCGCCGATCCGTGCTACTCCTTCACGTGCGGGTGTCTTCCGCCTATTATATTGTCGGGCGGCGATTCTGCATGCAAAATGTATGCAAATTCCTGCCCACCGGGAACCTACCCCGCCCACCCGCTATGAAGCTTCCTTTTGCCCTACTGCTCTCGCTGATCGCTGCGCTGCCCGCGGTCGGTGCCGAGCCGCCGAAGCCGGATCTTGCCGGGTACAAAAAGTCGGTCGCCCCGCTGCTTGCTAAGTACTGCATCGATTGCCACGGTTCGGATGAGCCCGAAGGCAATCTATCGCTGGAAGATATCGACGCTGATGTTTTGATCGGTGATCACTTCGAAACCTGGCGGCTGATTGACGAGCAACTTCAATTCGGCGATATGCCGCCGGAAGATTCCGATCAGCCGACCGACGCCGAGCGAGCGGCGCTGCTGAGTTGGATTCGCCAAGAGTTGTTGAAGACGCAACAGCCCGGCGTCGTGACTGATGAGAAACTGCTGCTGCCGGCGTTTGGGAATTACGTTGACCATCAGGCGTTGTTCGGTGAGCGCCGCGACCACGTCACGCCTGCCCCACCCCGCATCTGGCGATTGCGGCCCGACATTTACGACCGGCTTGCCCCACGCTTGGCGGAAAAACCGTCGGGTTTGGCCAACGCGCTGAACTCATCCGATGACCCGGAGTTCAAGGATTTCGCCGCGCCTTATTTTCTGGACGAGGCTTCGACGCAACAGTTGCTCGGCAATGCGAAGAAAATCGTCGCGGCGCAGGTCGGCCCAAATTCAAAGGACAAACTCTTCAAGCGATTGGTCGCTGACGAAGGCCCGCCGTCAGAAGACGAGGTGATCGCGGCGATCGAAACGGCGTTCCGCAAAGCCCTCGGCCGCGGCCCCACCGGCGAAGAACGGACGCGTTACCAGGGCCTGTACAACAAGTCGCTGGAAATCGCTGGCTACCGCGCTGCCGGAAAGGCGCTGTTGACCGCCGTGATCATGCAGCCGGAGTTCATGTTCCGCCAAGAATTGGGCGAAGGGACGCCCGATGTGCATGGCCGCGTGCGCTTAAGCCAGCGCGAAATCGCTTACGCATTGTCGTACGCGCTGGCGAACGAACCGCTTGACGAATTCGTTGCTGCGGCCGAAGCGGGCGAGTTGCAAACGTCACAGCAAGTGGCGGCGCTTGTTCGCGAGCGCGTGCAAGACAGCTCGCCCGAGTACGAGAAAAATCCGCGGATAATTCAGTTCTTTCGCGAGTACTTCAATTACCCCTTCGCCGACGAAGTTTTCAAAGACCACCCCGAGGGCGGGCAGCACAACGCCGGGATGCTCATCGCCGATCTGGAATTGACGATCAAAGAGATTCTCAAGCGAGATCAAGACGTCTTGGCCCAACTGCTGACCACGCGCGAGTATTACATCAACGTCACCTACGGGCGGAAGGAAACCGAAGGGCAACTCGTCCATCGCGACAACCGAACGCGACATTACCAAACAGCCTTTAGCTTGCCGCTTGATTGGAAGTGGTCGCTGCATTTGCAGCCGGTCAAGTTTCGCGAAGACGAACGGGCCGGCGTATTGACGCACCCGGCATGGCTGGCCGCCTGGAGCGGAAATTTCGATAACCACCCGGTGCAGCGCGGCAAATGGGTGCGAACGCATTTGCTGGGAGGATACGTTCCCGACGTGCCGATCGGCGTTGACGCCCGCGTGCCGGAGATAGAACACAAGACATTCCGCGAGCGGCTGCACATGGCGACCAAGGCGGCCGAATGTTGGCGCTGCCATCGTAAGATGGACCCGCTGGGGGTGGCGTTTGAACGGTATGATCATTACGGGCGTTATCAGCGGCTCGACGCGGGGCAGCCGGTCGACGCCAGCGGAGAAATCTCCCGCACGCCGTTTGCCGATTTGCACGGCAAAGTCTCCGGGCCCCCCGAACTGATGGAGCGGCTGGCCAGCAGCCAGCACGTCGAACAAGTCTTCGTTCGCCATGTATTCCGCTACTTTATGGGACGCAACGAAACCCTGGGCGATGCCAACACCTTGCAAGACGCCCACGAGGCATACCGGAAATCAGGCGGAAGTTTTAACGCGTTGGCGGTTTCGATTTTGAGTTCGGATTCGTTTCTGTACCGGCAAAGCACAACAAACCAACCTTCTTAATCATAATCTTCCTCTTCCTCTTCCTCTTACTCTTAATCCCAAGCCGCTTTCCATTCTTTGAACGCTTGCCCCATGCCCCAATTCGACCACGAAAAGCTAAACGTTTATCAAACATCGATTCGTTTCGTCGCATGGGCAGACGAGTTGCTTGTTGGCTTGCCAAACGTCACGCGGTCCACAATCAACTTGACAGGGCCTCAACGTCAGTACCACTCAACATCGCCGAAGGGAACGGAAAGTTTACGCCCGCCGATCGATGCCGGTTTTTTGACAATGCTCGCGGTTCGGCGTTGGAATGTGCTGCTTGCTTGGATGTGTTGTTTGCGAAGAAGTTGGCAGACGAGAAAACGGTGTCCGAAGGCAAGGCATTCTTGGTGGACATTGTGTCCATGTTGGTGGGATTGATTCGATCGAACTCGGATGAACGTTCTTATTGACGCGAAGTTAGTTTGCAATTCTGGGATTAAGATTATGAGAAAGAGTAAGAGTAAGAGATTGTTACTCAACCGCCGAACATTCTTCCGCGGCACAACGCTCGGCCTCGGCGGGCTGTATTTTTCTTCGTTTCTGCGCGACGTGAATGCCGCGTCGAAAGGGAATGCACCGACGCCCCGCGTGTTGTTTTTCGTGCAGGGAAACGGCGTTTATCCCAATGAAATTCAGCCGGCGGGTATTGAACTTCCGCGCGATCCCACCACGCTGGAAGACCGCCAGCTTTCGGATCATGCCATGGCCCATAGCATGGAACCGCTTCAGCCGTGGGTGAAGAAGATGACGCTGATTCACGGCTTGTCGGGCCGCATCGCCCGCGGCAGCCACAACAGTGGCTTTGCCGCGCTGGGCTGTTGGCCGTTCAAGAAGAAAGACTACGGCTATACCATCGATGCCGAGATGGCGAAAAACCTGGGCGGCATCTATCGGCAGATCGGCCTGGGGGTTTCGAATCGCCCTTCGTCGCTGACCTACAACATTTCGTCCGCCGGTCGTGGCAAGGCGTTGCCGACGTTGCTCAACCCGTTCGTGGCGCAGCGGCAGTTTTTCGCCGCCGGGGCTG